>SIAL01000259.1 GCA_009691815.1 Gemmataceae bacterium
TGGTTTTGCCAACGAAAAATGGGAATTGCATTGCCTTACTCCCGGCCCGAAAACCCCACCGGCAAAAGAGGGGCTTGCCTATGAACTGGACCTTGCCGCAAAATGCGACCGGGGTGAACGATAATCGCTTTCGGACTTTAATCCGGTGACCACTTTTCCTTCAAACACCTAAACCGATTCCTTGTAAACGATAATCGCTTTCGCGACTTTAATCGGGTGAGGCCACTTCCCCCTTGGCCCGGGTTACCATGGCTCGTAACAAGGCAAGGTCGGTGCTCTCCTTGATATACCGAACCGAACCATCGGCCAAACCCACATTTGCCCCGCCCGGATGGCCTGAACCCATCGTGGATAGCCTTTGTTGTACCCACGGATTGGAGGAACTGTTCGCCCCGGTTGCGGTGGTGGGGACTTTCCAGTTGACCGGTTGGGCGGCGCCTACGAGGTAATCCCCAATGGAGTTGGGTTGGTCGCACCAGGCCCAGCCACTCCATCCTTTGATCGGATAGTTGACATACATTCGATCAAACTCGGCGTCAATGTGGTACCGTTCTCCGAATATGAAAGTATTGCTCGTGCCGTCGAGAATGTCGGTAAGGCGAATGCGGCTGTTAATGTAAAAAACGCCATCATTGGAGATCTGAAAAGCGCTTCCGTTGTAGGCGCGAAAGGAAAAGGTCCCGGCGATCCCGCCATACGAGTTGAGCCCATAAACATTTCCAGAGACGGTTGCTTGGGGCTGAGACGCAATATTACTGGTAGGACAAAGGAAGGCTTTAACCACCTGTGATGCGACGGACCCAGCCGGCCCGAGATTGTTCGCGATGACATTGGAATCCCACTGTTTTACCAGATTGTCCTGTTCGATATAGGACATCAACTCCACCAATAGGTTGGTAAAGCGAGGGGCCCCCGGATAGGGGGGATCCATTTTGACTTGGGAGGCGCAATAGACCGGATTGGACCAAACATTTCCGGTGGCAGGCCCCGGGATAGGAAGCTGCCACGCCGCCGGTAGGTTGCCCATGGTTCCTTGATAATTTTGCGCAGCAAGGCCGAGTTGCTTCATATTGTTGGTGCAACTCATCCGGTTGGCGGCTTCCCGGACTTTTTGTACGGCGGGCAAAAGAAGACCGATAAGGACGGCGATGATCGCGATCACCACCAAAAGCTCGATCAAAGTAAAACCACGGCGACGAAGGTTCATGCCAACCACCCCTTAGGGAGATAAAAAACAAATGTAAGGTACCCTAAGGGCAACCTATGCAGGCCGGTGAACGGAATCACCTGAAATGTGATGAAAGGTTCGTGAAGGTGTCCCCGGTTTACAGCTGGCGTTTGTTGTTTTGGCACAAATTGCCTTGAAATAGGCATAAAAATGGCATTTACCGACCGCTCGGCTTGTTTTCATTTATTGGGAATTTTTTGACAACAATGCGGTCAGAATGGGTTGTCAAAAAATTCCCAATATTTGGCTTGGCTTGTTTTGAGTTTATTATCTGGGGGGATTTGGGTTGGTAACATTGAATCGTCGCCTAGTCACGGCATCCAAGGCGAAACTGGCGGCACTACGCAGGTCGTCAGGAATCTCCTTTTTTGACAAAAATTGTCTTAATGGGTCGGCGGCGCGTTGGGCATCCGGCCCCATCGAGGTTAAAGCCATGCAAACACTCATGATCAATTCGGGGTTTTTGTCGTTTAAGTAGACAACCAAATCCGGGACGGATTCATGGGCAGGAGGACCAAGCATACTTACCGCTCTAATGGCGATCATCCGATGCGCAAAATCAGTGTCTCGGACATGTTTGATGATTAGTGGCATTTGGATTTTGGTGTTTGCGGAATTGTAACCAATGAGTGCTACCCGGGCAAAAATCTCGGAAGGGATATCCCGGGTGTTTAGTACGGAAATCAAAGCCTTTTCCATTTGGGTTGCCAAAACCGGATCATTTGGCTTACCGAGAAGGGCGAGGCCGATGAGGGCTTCATGGCGTGCCCTTGCCGCGGTATCTTTGACGCCATTGATCAATGCCTTGTAAACCCTCGCATCGACCCCGGTTTCATCGGAGCCGAGTTTTGGCAAAATAGAATACGCACTACGCCGGACTTCCCAATTTCCCTGATCATCGGCCACTTTGAGTACGGCGGGGAGCGCGGTGCGGCCTCCCTCTTGGTAGTTAAAACGGCCCAAGGCCATTAGTGCCTCATAGCGGATGGCAGCTTGGGGATCCTCGGAAACTCGCTTGGCAAGCCCGTCCACCACCTTGGGAATGTCTTTATCGTAATAGTCCATATATTTGATGGCCAGTACCGCCCGCATCCTTGGGCTGGAATCGCGGTCCGCCATCCGTTCCACCAGTTGAGGAATGGCTTCGCGGGCGTTGGGTCCAAAACTGGCGATAGCCCGAATGGCCTGTTCCCGATGGCTAGGGTCGGCACTGCGAAGGTCGATAACCCATTCCCGCAAAAGTTTGCCGCCCACCTCGGTGGGTGGCTGGTAATTGCTTCCCATCATGCCAGTGAGGCCGGTGGAGCCGGTCACGGGCTTGCCTTCCGGGCCCACCACCTGTGCGGGTGGTTTTATTCCGCGACCTGGCCCAACCTTGGTTTCCCCGGGGGGCATTGGGTCCCCTTTTCCCGTCAGGTCTTCCTTGGTTTTTGGGGGAGGGACATCGTCTTTTTTGTTGTTTTCGTCTTTTTTGATTGCCGGATTTGGCTCGGGCTTAGATGGCTCTTGGCCAACAAGAAATGTTCCTGCCACCAACAGAAACAACAATCCCCAGCGGGTGAATGCAATCATGGGTTCGCTTTCCTAACAAGGCTAACCATCAGCCAGGGCGAATCTTCCTCTGGTAGTATTCTAACTTGTCCCCACAGCCCGGCACAACTGCGGTTCGATCGGATGAAACAACCTTGTCAAAAATCCCCCGAAACAGAGCGAATTTGCGACGGATGGGGTCAAATGCCGACCCTTGGATTCCCGACTCGGGATCAACAGTTTGGCCCAGGTTTTCCTCGCCCCCCTTACGCCAAGAGCTCTTTTACCGGGCTGCCCCAAGGGCAGAGATAGAAAGGTCGGTCGAGCCGGTCGATTATTTCCATGTCATGCTGGATACCCAAGCAGTGATAGATGGTGGAGACAATGTCCGCTGGGCCAAGTGGGCTGCTGCTGGGTCGTGAGCCGATTTTGTCGCTGGATCCGTGAACATAACCCCCCCGGATGCCCCCACCCGCTAAGGCGAGACTATAGCAATAGTTCCAATGGTCACGGCCCGCTTGGGGATTGATCTTAGGAGAGCGGCCAAACTCCCCAAAAACGGCCACTAGGGTTCGGTCGAGCATGCCCCGCTGCTTGAGATCCTCTAAAAGTGTGGGGACCGCTGCGTCCAATTGGGGCAATAGCGAGTCGCCCAGCTTGGCAAAATTGCCTCCATGGGTGTCCCAAGTCGCATTGGCATCGGGGGCCCAAGATATGCAGGCCACCCGGGTTCCGGCTTCGATCAGGCGCCTTGCCAGCAGCGTGCTTTGGCCGTAAATATTGCGTCCATAGGCTTCGCGGACAGCTTCGGGTTCTTGGTCAAGGCGAAAGGCCCGTTGGGCCGCAGGGGAGGTGAGGAGATCAAACGCTCGGTTGCGAAAGCCTGAGATGTCCGAGGGGGCGCTGTTTGCTAGGAATTGCCGCTGGGCAAGGCGGCTTGAGTCGAGTTCAGGGGGCGGAACCAGTTCGGACATGGCAAATTGGGGATTGTTGGGATCCCTTAGGACAAACAAAGGGTCGAGGGCTCGGCCGATAAGGCCTCCGAAAAAACCAGGTTGGGGTGGTCCCCCGGCACCCTCGGCGGTGATGTAGGGCATCGAAACATACCCCATCACCGGCTTTTTGGGGGGTCGGTACCTCGACATCACGGAACCAATGGAGGGGTGATCGGTAGGTTTGGCTCCACCTCCCAATTCACCACGGTCGTGGCCGGTAAGCCCACAATAGACCGCGGCGGCATGGCTGTTATTGACCCCATGATTCATGGACCGGACCACGGTCATTCGGTCCATCCAGGTTGCCATTCGGGGCAGCCTATCGCCAAAGCGAATACCGGCAAGCGAAGTGGGAATGGTTTTGAATTCGCCACGAACTTCGGCGGGGGCGTTTGGCTTGGGGTCCCACATATCCAAATGGCTGGGGCCTCCGTTAAGGAAGATCAGGATGCAGGCATCCGCTTTGGGGGTGATGGCATTATTGGCGGAAACATCCCTAGCACGAAGCAAGCCCGATAACCCTAGGCCCAAGGCGGAAGCACTTCCCATTTGAAGCACACCACGCCGGGTCACGGGTCGCTGGGCAAAATCCCAAATGGCGGAGCTGGTCAAGGGTATCGTCCTCGATAAGTCTTTCAAGCGTAACCTAGGTGGCCACTAAAATAGATCGGCAGGCAGGTAATAATATTGTACCAAGACCAAAGGCCTAGGAACAAACCCACCTTTTCGGGGTTCAGGAGAAAATTCGGCAGGAAAGGCGGTTCCTTTCCTTTCGTTCCGGTCGGTTTCAAAGGCCCCTGAGGCAATTAGGGCGCGGATTTAACCGGTTTTATCCTTCAAGCACCATGATTTCGACCTTGCGAAAGTCGATGGGATGGCTTTCCGCCTGAAGCGAGATGTAGCCCCCATTGATCACAAAATTGGTCCCTTTGATCAGGGGCTTGGCATATTTATCGCCTGAATCATATTGGGGCTTTTCATAGGTAATCACGGTTTCCCCGTTGATGATGTGTTTGATTTCCCCCCCACCGTGGGCCTCGACCTCGGCGGTCACCCATTGGTCCCCATGAAAAGTCTTGGAGGTGGAGTTGGTGCAATGGGTCTTGTGGAGTTTGTTTTTGTAAACCACATGGGTGCCAGGGGTGCAAAGGTTGCCTGTCGCCCGGGGATTGGTGCCGTTTCCGCCCAGATATTGCACCTCGATGGACACGGGGAAATCCTGATCTTTGGTCATGGATTTGGGATCCTGACAATGGATCATTACCCCGGAATTGCGCAGGGCCCAACCCGGGCCACCTTTGCACTGATTTCCCACAAAACGGTATTCCATCCGGAGGCGATAGTGGGAAAAGCTCTCCTTGAAAAAAAGGTGGCCAAAGCGTTCGCCAAAAGTGTCGTACTTGTCGTAGCGAACCTGAATCATGCCATCTTTTACCTGGAAGGTGTCGCGGTCGTTGTCCCCCAATTCGCAGTAGCGCAATTTGGGAGTCCAGCCGTCCAAGGTTTTCCCATCGAATAGGCTTCGCCATTCCCCAAGAGGTTTGGCCT
>SIAL01000260.1 GCA_009691815.1 Gemmataceae bacterium
GGTGGACCGGGTGGACCGGGTGGCGGCAAAGGCGATTACAAAAAGGGCGACTTCAAGAAATCCTCTCCGGTGGAAGGCAAAAGTGGCCCCGGTGGTGGGAAAGGCTATGGTGATGGGGTTTGAAAAGGGTGCCAGTTAGGAGCCGAAACGCGGATTGAAAAGAGGACCACCGTTTTAAAGCCTAACCTTTGCTAGGAGAACTAACTCCTGAAAAGGTGGGTTGGAGAATGTCAACGGTGGAAACAAATGAACTGGAACCAGACCCATTTCAATGGACCGGTGCTAGCCCCAAGGAATCCATCATGAACAAGCAGACGCCACACCGCCGGAATTGGCTAAAGCCTAGCTATTGGCTATTGAAATCGAGTTTGCTTGGCCTTCTGCTTCTGATCTTGGCAATTTTGATACCGGCAAGTCCTTTCCATATTAGCCTTTGGTTTCATTCAACCGAATCCTACGAAGGAAAAACCTCAGGGTTTTGGGCCGCTGGGCTAGATTCTCCGGATGATGCCACCCGAGAAAAATCGATCGTGGCTCTGGGCTTTATGCCGGAAACGGCTAGTGCCCATGCCAAACGGCTTGGCCAGCTCCTTTCCTCGGAAAAATCCGATGGACTGCGCCTCCTTGTTTCGCAAGCCCTTTCAAAAATGTCCGTTCCCTCGGTGGAGTGCCTGCCCTATTTGGTAAAGGCCCTTGACGACGAAGAAATGTTGGTAAGAGCCAATGTCGCCAGATGCCTTTTGCGCCATGGCCCCGCGACCGCAAATTCCTTTGATGCCATCCTAGCGGCGGTTCAAAACCGGGAAAACCAAACCTATGCCGGTTTCACGACCACGATCCAGGAAACGCTTATCCTTGTTCTGGGTCGTGCCATTTCTGGATCTTCCCCCCCACAAAAGGCCATTGGAGAGGCCCTTTTGATTCAATTTTTGGAGGAAGGGCCAACCAATGAAATCAAAAATTCCGCCATCCGTGCCTTGGGGATGGCCGGAAACAAGAGCCCAAATATCGCCACCTTGATCCAAACAACAGCCAACCAAGCTGAATGGCCCTTTGTCCAGGATGCCGAAGAAGCTCTTGCCCAATTGGGTGCGGGCGGGGTAGCCACTTCGCCTCCCGCAAAAATCAAAAACGAATTGATCCTCCCGGAAGCGGAACGCATCCGCATTTGGGATATTGAACACCAGTGCAATATCCTGATCAAAGATGGTTTTGGTCCTTTTTCAAAAGCCTTGGCGGCAAGCGACAAATCCGCGCTCCTCAAACTCTTTTCGCCAACTTTTAAGGGTAAAATCGCCTCGGATAAGGTCGATAGCGTCGAAATTCGCCAATCCTTTTCCGTGAAAAGACAAGGTCCTCAATCGGCATCAATGCCCCTAGTGGATGGCAAATCGTTTGTAAACGACCTGATTTCCTATAGGGCCCTATTTGGCAAAACGGTCCCTTCCATCAAAATGGCCATGACCAACCTGTCTCCTTTCAAACGGGACGACCTCAACGGCCTATTTGAAGGCCGTGGGCAACTTCGCCTTTATGGTTTGTCAGAAAAAGGTGGACCAATCGAAGTCGTTGCGATGGTTCGGCTTGTTTTGCAAGCACCTACCCGAACAACCATGGCAAAGGGTGCTTGGATTCAGGAGGCGGAAATCCTCGAAGTCAGCACAGCCCTGAGCCAACACCCCTTATTTGTGGAATCGGCGACCAAGCGAGGGTTAAATACGGGCAAGCTTTACGATCATTGGACCGCCGATCAATTTTTGCCCATTACTGGCGGCATACATGCCTGTGATTTTGATCATGATGGTTGGTTGGACCTTTTGGTCACAGATGTTAATGGGGGCAAACTATATCAAGGCGGGCAAGGGCAAGGCGGGCAAGGGCAAGGCGGGCAAGGGCAAGGCGAATTTGGGGGATCATTTACCGATGTTACCAATTCCATGAAATTGACCGAGGTATTGGCGCATACTCAATTCGGAGCTTGGGTGGATATCGACCAAGACGGTTTTGAAGACCTCATTTTGGAACAAACGGTCCTTCGCAATGATCAAGGTAGGGGGTTCACCAACATGACCTCGGTATTGCGCCCAAGAATTCCCGAAGAATACATCAACATCGTTGTCGGCGATTACGACAAAGATGGTCTACCTGATTTGTATTTTACTCGGACAGGCAGGCCCGGGGGAAGTTCTTGGCTAGAAGGCCAAAGCGACGACCATCGAACCAACATCCTTTACCGAAACCTTGGTGGCTGGAGATTTGAAAACACAACATTCAAAGCAGGAATCGGGGGCAATCGCCTGTCCACCTTTACGGCGGCGTGGCTCGATGCGGACAATGACGGCTGGCCAGATCTTCATGTTCCCAACGAGTTTGGTGACGGCACTCTCTTTTTCAACAACAAAGACGGGACCTTTCGCTCCTCTACCTTGGCAAACAGGCCGGTCGATTTTGGCACCATGGGTTTGGCGGCGGGGGATCTTAACAATGATGGTTTAATCGACCTTTATTGTTCCAATATGTATTCAAAGGCCGGCTCCCGAGTGCTAGGAAACCTGGAACCCACCGCATTTCCGCCCAAGGTCATGGACAAAATGAGGCAGTTTGTTGCCGGTAGTCAGATCCACCTAAATCAGGGAAAGGGTCAGTTTTCCCAATCCGGAAAATCTATGCACGCCAACGCCGTTGGTTGGGCCTACGGGGTAACACTTGCGGATCTGGATAACGATGGTTGGCTCGACATCTATGCCAACGCGGGGTATTGCAGCAAAGACCGCACCGAGCCCGATGGCTGAAATTGCGTCTGGCTGGCTGTCGTGTCACAGCCTTCAAATCGTGGTGCAAAAGTCCCCTTGCCCGGGTCGCTCGACAGCACATTAAAAGAATTTTGGGTCGAAAACCCTTGGCGAATTGCTTCGGAGGGGCACAACCTGAGTTGCTATGAACGAAACCGCGTTTTCCTAAATAGCAAAGGCAAAGACTTCCTTGAGATTAGCCACCTTACCGGGGCGGACAGCGATGGCGACGGTCGGTCTGTCATTGCCGCGGATTTTCGCAATTCCGGCATGATGGATTTGGTGGTTCGCCAGTGTGGGGGCGGGGCACTCCTCTATTTTGAAAACAAGATGGAACCCAAGGGTTGGCTTCGCATTTCCTTAAAGGGCAAGAAAAGCAACAAGCAAGGGATCGGGGCAAAGGTCATCGTCAAGGTCAACGGCCTGACCCTTGTTCGTGAACTCTATCCCGCCAATACCTATTGTTCCCAATCCCCTTGTGAAGCTCATTTTGGTCTGGGGGACGCCCAAAAAGTCGATTCCTTGGAGGTTCGGTGGCCATCGGGCATTGTACAAACGATGGGGCCGCTTACCCCCAATCAAAAGCTCGAAATCACAGAACCCGCGGGCGATGAAACCAAGTAAATCAAGCCCTAGCGGCGAATTCACTTACCCAACCAAAACCGAGTGACCCATGGGTGAAATCCCCTGGGTCCGTGATCTATTGCTTGTTCCAACTTGATTGGTTTTTCTGTTTCCCTGATCAACTATTCCAGTTCTTCTTGATGAAATCTATCCCCTGAAGGTAAACATCTTCAGGTTTGGCAAAGAGGTCGCGCCAGACCTTTGTTGCCGCGGCAATATCAGGAAGTGCGCGGCCAAAAGCCTCAATGGTTAGCCAGCCGTCATACCCGGACTGTTTCAGGGCATCAAACGCCTCACTCCACTGAACCTGACCCGATCCCGGAACTCCTCGGTCGTTTTCGCTGATGTGAACATGGCCAAAGCGTTTCCCCAATGTGGCAATGGCGGCCGCTTGACTTTTCTCCTCGATGTGGGCATGAAAGGTGTCATACATGCACATAAATGAAGGGTGGTTAACGGCATCCACCAACTCGGCCGCCTGCGCCGCGGTGGTGAGGAAATAGCACTCAAACCGATTCAAATATTCAATGGTTAGTTGGACCCTGGCCTGTTGGGCGTGTTCGGCCGCAAGGCGCAAAACCTCGACGCCGTGCGCCTTTTCCTGCTGGGTGGGAGGGTTTCCGCTAAATACGCCAATGGCCGAATGGTAGGGGCCAGCCAGAGCCGTCCCACCCAATTCGTGGGTCATGTCGATGGCCCATTTGATCCGGTCCAGTGCCTTGGTTCGCACGGAGGGACTGGGGTCGATGGGATTGGTATCGGAATTGACAACGGTTACGGTGGTGGCGCCCAGCCCTTGGTTGTCCAATTCTTTGCGGACCTGTTTGTAATGGGCGGCTTCGCCTTCAAATAGGGGCAGTTCAACCCCATCAAACCCCGCCTTTTTCAATGCGCCAAGCAGCGGAAATTGAGCTTCGGTCACATGGGCGGTCCAAAGGAGCAGGTTCATACCGATCTTCATGAAAGGATCTCCATATAGAATGAATTCAGGTGGCTGCATTTGTTTTATGGCTGGCGGGGGATTTTTGACCCACCCCTACCCGGAGACTGCCGCAAACCATGGAAACGATCGAATCCCGCAGCATTTTCAGCCCGGCGACGGGATACATTCGCCGGGGCGGATTTGATTTTACTTGCAATCCCTACCTCGGATGCACCTTTGGCTGCAAATATTGTTATGCCAAGTTTTTGCCCCAAAACAAAATTCCCCGGGAGCTATGGGGGAAATGGTTTTCCGCCAAGCGAAACGCCGTCGAATTGGCCCGTAAAGAAGGTAAGAAAATCGCCGGTAAAGCGATTTATATGTCAAGCGTCACGGATCCCTATCAACCCGCCGAAAGAGAAATGCTGCTCACCCGAGGCATCCTCCGGGAAATGCAGCCACACCAACCCCGGGTGGTCATTCAGACTCGTGGAACCTTGGTCACACGGGATCTGGATCTCCTAACACGCTTTCAAAACCTACGGGTCAACATCACCCTTGGAAGTGATTCCGAGGCCGTCCGGGAACTCATTGAACCAAAATCCCCACCGTATGAAAAACGCTGGTTGACCAGCCACCAATTAAAGGCGGCAGGAATAAAAGTCGGGATTTGCATCACACCGGTTCTTCCTTTGGATAACCCCGACCAGTTTGCCGAACGGATTATTGCCTTTGGGGCCACGGTCGTTGTAACCCAAGGGTTCCACGATGCGGGTGGGGCGTTTGGTGCGGATACCTCTCTTGACGCGCTAAAGGTGGCGAAGGAACTCGCATGGAACCAAGAAAAATACCGTAAATTTGTCGAATACCTGCGAAAGTATATCCGAGTGTACGAAGGGGAAAAAGGATTTTTCCCACCTTAAAAGGA
>SIAL01000261.1 GCA_009691815.1 Gemmataceae bacterium
GAAAGATCCGGAGTTTCAAGGTTGGGGTAACTGAAGTTTCCAAAGCCTTGAGCAGGAGGCTTGGCTTGGGCCACCACCGGAGGAACGACGGGGTCACCCATCGGGCCAACGCCTGGATCACCCTTGTTATCCGCATTATTGCCCTCGTTTTTGGCGACTTGTCCCCCTTGGCCTTTGGGCGGCATCGCTTTAGCCTTGCCCCCATCCTCATCCCCACCGCTTAAAAGGAGGAAGCCACCTCCGCCAAGCAATACGGCCAAAAGGACTCCGGCAATCACAAAGATTGGCACCATGTTTTTCTTTTTGGAAGACTTGGAGGGGCCATCCGATTCTTCGTCATCCACATCTTCATCGTCGGCGTCTTGGTTACGACCTTTTTTCGACTTGGGCGCCTTCCCCTTGGGAGGTTTTTTGGCATTGGCGGGGGCCTCCCCCTCGGGGGGCTCCACGATGAATTTGTACTTGCATTTGGGGCAATCAACCTTCTTGCCCACGAGGAGAAGGTCCTTAATCAGGACAGGGTCTTCGCAACTGGGGCAGGTCTGACGGAAACTTGCCATGAGTACCTCGTTTTCCAGATGTGTACCGGGTTCAACCCGAACCGGGATACAAAACGCAAAAGGTGCGGACAGAATAGGATGAGCCAGATTCCCTAATTCTACAAGAGAAGTAGGATCCAACGCCACAAAAGTTTTGCCTTTAATACCCTTCCGATGATCCGGAAGTGTGGACCTTTGCGGGTTTTGCGTGAACTAACCATGGTTTCCAAGGAAACACATGGAATCCTACACCTGATTCTTCCTTCAAAAAACCAATGAATGGGGGGCAGGTTTTGTTGGTGAAAAAAAAGGTTTTGCCAAAATCCAACCGTGATACAGTCGTAAATAATAACATATGCTTATATATCAAACAACTTCCCGTTCAATGTTCACGGACTTTTTCGCCCAATCCGTTATCCTAACCGGATAGGCTTGTGTCCCGGTTTTCCTAGGGAATTTCCCAAAGCCTCTCTTGGGAGTTTTGACAACGAAAAATGGTTCCCCCCAGCCGAAATGAGGCCCCTGTCGCCTTGGACGCTCCCCTGCCCGGTGTGGTTGGGGAGGCTCCCAGCATTCGTGAAATATTTCGGCTGGTTCGCCAAGTCGCCCCCAGTCATGCCACCGTTCTAATCATGGGGGAAACCGGGACGGGCAAGGAGCTTGTCGCAAGGGCCGTTCACAATCTTAGCCCCAGAAATGATGGACCCTATGTCCGGGTCAATTGCGGCGCCCTCAACGAAAGCCTTTTGGAAAGCGAGCTGTTCGGCCATGTAAAGGGCGCTTTTACCGGAGCCATCGAAAACAAAACCGGCCGATTCGAGGCGGCCCACGGCGGAACCATCTTTCTCGATGAAATCTCCTCCATGAGTTTCAAATTGCAGGTTAAGCTCCTTAGGGTGCTTCAGGAAAACGAGTTTGAGCGCGTCGGCGAAAGCAGAACCATTCGGGTCGATACCCGGGTGGTTGCCGCGACCAACCAACTTCTTGAAGACGAAGTAGAGGCGGGAAATTTCCGAGACGACCTCTACTATCGACTCAATGTGGTGCCCATCTATTTGCCCCCCTTGCGGGAACGGAAGGAGGACATTCCCTTTTTGGCAAAACACTTTGTCCAAAAACATTCCATCCTCAACCGGGTTGCCGTTCCCGAGATTCACCAAGGCCTTATGGATCGGCTTTTGGCCTATGATTGGCCGGGTAATGTCCGCGAATTGGAAAACTATCTGGCCAGAGTCGTAGTCCTAAGCGGGGGGAAATCGACAACCGCCGACGACATCGCCCCGCCCGGTCATCCTCCCCGGCGGTTTTTGTCCTCCAAGACCAAAGGCTTTCGAAACTCAGGGGATGTTCCGGGGCTGATTCGCCAACTGGTCCGGGCGGGAATCCAAAAGTTTCCCGATGGGATGCTCCATGAGCGCATTGTCGGTTCGGTGGAACGGGAACTGCTCGAACAGGTCCTTGAGGAATGCGAACAAGTTCAGGTCAAGGCTGCCGGTCGGTTGGGAATCAACCGAAACACCCTGCACAAAAAGGTTTCCGATTATGCCAGACCCGACTGGGACGATGTGACCCCTAGTCCCCGCGACCAGACCTTGAAGGCTAGGCCGCCCCGGGACCCGACCGCTAGGAAAGTGGGAGACGATTCATGAGCAATATCCATTCCGTGATCGATGAACCCGCCCCAGGCACCCGTGGGATTTTGTCATTTTCCGCCCGTTTGCGATGGGTTTTGGTGGTTTTTCTGCTTGGCTGGCTTTTGTTTGTGGGAATGTTGACTTGGTTCTTTGTCAGGCGGTCTCTGTTTCAACAGGTTGACACGGTCGCGATCAACCAGCTTCAGGCGGCCGCGGCCAGTCTGGATGATCGCCTCGACCGTCTGGAAACGCTGGCCGAGTCGATTGCCCGGGCCCTTGCCGTTTACTGGGGGACCAATGCCCAACCCCCGGCAGATGTGTCGCGCCTTTTAGAATCCACCTTGGCCTCACTTACCCCCGAAGAGGCCACCGCCTTGTACCTTGCGGCGGACGGCCTTCCCGCGGGAGACCCCGGAAGCCTTACCTGGTTTCGCCGAAACAGCAAAAGCGACAAGATCCAACCCGGTGGCCCGATTCGCTATGACTTTCACAAAGAGTCTCAGGTCACCGCTTGGTATCATAAGCCAAAACAGACCAAAAAAGTGTTTATATCAGAGCCCTACTTCGACCTTGGCGGGTCGGAGGAACGCGTCATCTCGGTAACCGCGCCGGTGATAACTTCCGCAGGACTATTCCGGGGAATTGTCGGAATCGACATTCGCATCGAGGCACTGGAACGGGTTCGCAGAAAGCTACAACTTAGGCCACCGGGCATTGGGGAAAGGTCATTAAACGAAACGGGTTTTATCTGTAGCCCTCACGGAAATATCATCGCCCACTCGGATTACAGGCTCTTGCCTTCCCCGGAAAATCCGGAGGGGGTTTCGATTAAAAACTTGCCCATGGGCCAAGAGATCGCCGCGACCCCGGATGGTTTTCTCATGGTCTCACTCGAGGGAATCCCTCAACGCATCCTCTGGTTTACCTCGTTGCGCACCGGGTGGAAACTGGTATTTCTTGTTCCCGAAACGCTTTTGGCCGAACCGGTGTATGTGCTTGGAATCCAACTTCTCGGAGTTTTTGCCGTCGGTTCGGTGATTATTATTGTTTTGATTTCCATCATTGCCCGAAAAATGGCCGAACCGCTGGAGATCTTGCGCAAAGGCGCTCTCGCCAATTCCACCCAGTCCCCCTCGGTTCATGCCTTGGCCCTAAGGGAGGACGAAATTGGCCTCGTCAGCCGCTGGCTTTTGCGTCTTTCCGATAAAGCATCCGAACAAGACCTCCGAAACCGCATTGAATTGATGCGTGCTTTTCGACTTGAGGTGGCCCATCAACTATCCGACCTAACGTTTGATGTGGGGCCGGAAGCGATCCACTGGGATGCGGAAAATCTGGCCAACGAGCTGCAATCCCGGGGCTTTCCCATTGAACCGGTCCAGATCCTCGTTCAAAAACACCAGCTTGCGTTTGGCGTAAACCAAATTGACATCAGGCTAAGTGAAGACCTCGTTCAAAAACTGAAGGTGGTGGTGACCAAGGGTTAACCACGCCTTCCTTAGCTCATGGGGAGTTGCCATGTCACCGAATTTCGTTTCCCGAAGAGACCTATTGGGCCATGCCCTTGTCGGCTCCGCCGGGGCCACCCTGAGTGGGGGCTTTTCTTGGAATCTTGTCGCAGCCACCCTAGAAGTCCCTGATCCGACAGGATCCGCAAACCTTAGTATCGCGACTTTTGGCTTTGATGTCACTCCACCCATTGGCCACCCCTGTTGTGGGGGTTGGATTAAGCCCGTCGAGGTCATTGACGATGCCCTCGAAGCAAAGGGCATCGTTCTTTTAGGAGCGGGCAAACCGATCGTCCTCTGTGCCGTGGATTGGACCGGCATCCTAAACGAAGCCCATGTGGCCTGGCGTGTGGCTTTGGCCGAGGCGGCGGGAACCACCCCGGACCGGGTGGCGATACATTGCGTCCACCAGCACAACGCCCCTTTTGCTTGCACTGACGCCGAGGGGATCATTGCCGAACAGGTTGCCTCCGGACGCAAGTTGTCCCCTATTTTAGATCTTGATTATTTTAGAAGGTGCCTGGATAAGGGCCGCGCCGCCGTCAGGAAGGCCCTCCGACAGACCGTTTCGGTTTCCCATATCGGTTGGGGTTCGGCAAAAGTCGACAGGGTCGCCTCCAATCGCCGCGTGAGTCGTGACAACTCGGGAAAGGTTCTCGCCATGCGGGGCAGTGCTTGCAAAGATGCCAAACTTTGCGCCTTGCCCGAGGGCCTTATCGACCCGATGTTACGGACGATTGCCTTTTTCGATCGGGAAAAAAAGGTCGCCTCTTGCCATTTCTATGCCGTCCACCCCATGAGTTTTTATGCCGATGGCCGGGTCACCAGCGACTTTGCCGGCCTTGCGAGAAAGGCCCGCCAGGACCAGGAACCCGATTGCCACCATATCTATTTCACAGGCTGCGCGGGTAACATTGCCGCGGGGAAATACAACGATGGCTCCAAACAGGCTAGGATCGACCTCACCAAAAGACTCCATGAGGCGCTTGTCGCCTCCGAGGCCAAACTCGAAAAAACTGACCCAAGGGGGATTGTCTGGAACACAGAGGCGATGATCCCCACCGGTCGAGCCAATCCCACCCCAAAGGCCTTGGCCATGCTTATTGGTGACAAGGACAAGGCAAGTCAAAACCCCAATCGCCTTGCATTGGAACTGGCCTTTCACCGAAGATGCCAAAAAAAGATCCCCATTGTGCTTGGTTCTTTGCGCATTGGCCCTGTCCGCACTTTGCACCTGCCGGCCGAGTCGTTTGTCGAATACCAGCTGGATGCTCATGCCTTTGCCCAAAGCAAAAGGGCCGACGCTTTTGTCGCCACCGCCGCCTATGGCGATGGCGGTCCATGGTACATTCCCACACCCGAGGAATTTCCAAACGGGGGTTACGAAGTATCCGTGGCTTTCGCCGATTCTTCGTTTGCCAAGGCCATGAAGTTGGGCATCGAATCTCTGCTTTGATGCAAAAATGCGGGGAAAAATGCCCGTTCGGGAGTTGTGGCACCAACCGCAACTTTTGAATAGAATAACCCTGTCCGGGATGGGTTTGTGGCACTTGGGATCTTGGTCTTCAAAGTGCTGTTTTGACC
>SIAL01000262.1 GCA_009691815.1 Gemmataceae bacterium
GGACAACATGCTTCCTTTGATGAGCTACTCAACCACATCGCCAAAGAGGGCAAATCCGAAAACTCTTATGGCCTCTGCCGCGGATCGGGGGTGCTTAGGCTCGTGGAGGGAAATTGGAAAATCGAGCAGTACCACCTCACCATTCCCATACCCAATGAACTCGCCAAAGAAATCGCTCAAAGGATCCGAAAAAAATAACGCAAACAACCTTGCCTTATGTTTTCGGCGAGCGCGGCCGAGTTTGGATACGAGCCGGAAGCCCGAAATGGCCCCCTCCCGATCGAATATTCCCCATTTCTCATGGATCGCTGACCATTTCGGAACCCGATCGCGTTGCCAGTGCTGTCAATAGATTCCCTGACCCATAATTCAAAAAACGAACGGAGCCATCTGCATAGGCAAAAAAGGCCCCTCCGGAATGGAGCGACCAAAACTGAAAGGGGGCACAGGGGTTGTCTTCTTTTTGAGCCCGATAAGGCTGGGGCGTTTTGGCGCAAGAATCGAAACGGCTGTCGCTAAGGGGAATTTCCTCAACACCCATCCAAAAATCGGCTGCCCCGGTTAGCTGGATTCCCCAAGCGGCATACCACCATCCGAAATGTTTCTTGTAACCGGGTGGTCTTTCCCCAATCAAAAGCGTACTGCTTTTGCCATCCTGTATATCTGTGGAGCGAACCTGAGAGTCGATATAGAGAATTCCATCCCCGCTCTTATAGTTCTTGCCTCCCACCCCAAGGTAAGATGTCAGGGCAAAATCAAACGGCCCTATCACCTGATCATTGATATACCATTGTGCATCCTTTAAAGGGGTTTCTGCGGAGGGATTGGACGGACAAATCACCTGCGGCAATAAAGTGGCCCGCACGAGGTTATGGGGAGTGGAGTAATAAAAGGAATTTTTGCCAAACGCTTCGGAAGCTTGCCTAGCTAGATCATCTCTCCCGATCCAAGGGAGGAGAGTCGTGATCCAAGACTGGTGAGGATAAAGGCGATTGTCCGTTTCCACCGAACAACCCGCAGGATAACACCCGTGTTGAGTTTGGAAACTTTCCGCAGCTAGAGCCAATTGCTTTAAGTTATTTTGACAGCCCAGTTGCCGGGCTCGTTCCCGGGTTTTTTGAACCGCACCCAGCACCAGCCCAAACAAAATGCCAATCACCGCCAGGACTAAGAGTAGTTCGATCAGAGTAACGGCCGGTCGTTGAATCGGATGAGCCTTTTGGACATCGATTGCGGTTTCGTTTGCAAGAGTACTCATGGGGAGTGTGCGCCCTGTAAAAAACCAACCGAGCAAGGAGCAGAAGGTTCCCAGAATGGGAATAAGAAGCGAGCGCCAACCAAGGGGGCTTGGATAGAGCGGGCCCAGGCAGCCACAGTCCGCCGCTACGCCGCGAAATAGGGCGAGCGATTGTGCCGTGACAAAACCCAGAAAGAGTAACAGGGCAAAGAGAAAACCTTGCCTGTTTTGAAAACAAAGCAGGGCCAGAGCCAATAGGATCTGAAACCAGGGGATCACCCAGGCGATGAAAAAGGCCACCTGCCATGAAAAAAGATCGTATTTCAGCAGGGTTTCATAGAAGGCAGGAGGGTTTTGGGAATGGCCAAAGGTGCTCGTCAAAAGAATTAGGGAAATGATGAGGGCACTGCCCCGAGCCAATCCCTCCCCACGGGAAAAGGGTTGAGATTGGGGCTGGGCAGTCAAGGGCGTACCAGCGGCAATTGGAGTGTTGTCCATTCCTCAATTCCTCCCCGGTAAATATGGATCGGGCCAACCCCACGAAGACTTAGGCTTTTTGCTATGACCTCTGACCAATCGCAGCCATCACTTTGGCAATAGACAACAATGGTCTTGTTTCCAATTTGATTGGCTACGGTCCGAACCATGCCCGGTCCGCAATCGATGGGCAGACTGTACGCCCCAGGAAGGTGGACAACCTGAAAATTGGAAGCGATGCGGGCATCCACCAGAACCATTTGGGGATCGTTCAGCCGATTTTGTAATTCCATTGCGGAAATAGAATCAAAGGACTGTTTTTCTCGGGCTAGGGAAATGGAGGCGTATAATTTCCATCGGTCTTGTAGGGAGGCTTGGGAAAAGGGCAATTGCAAAAGAAGACAAAGAAGGGTTACCAGACCAAGCCGCAAGCCAAATCCCGAATAGGTGGAGAGGGGAAGTCTTTGGGGCCAAGGCAGAAAACCAAGGCAAATTCCCAAAAACGCCAAAGCCAGCATTTGGACCGAATCCAAAATCTGGACAATTTTGACCTTCCAAGAGATTGTTTGCGACGGTTTTTGGGCGAAGACAGCGATTCCCTGGCCATCCCAAAGGTAAAGCAATTCCGCAAGGGGCAAAAGTTCCTCCCCGTGAGGTGGGTTGAATAGTTTTGCTTTCCCGTCTTCCATACCCAAAAAAAGAACCCAATGGGCATGGGCTTCTGTGGTCCCATCGCGCCGGACATGGAGGATACAGGGTGTTTCGAGGGCTACCAAACCCGAAGGGGTCAATCCTCTGAGGGGTAAAGGAAAAGCCCCATGATCTTTCACGGCCAAGATCAAATCGGCCATGCTGCTTCCCTCAAGGGAACTCACATATTGGGGAGAAACCAATACGCCATAGGGGGCTTCGAGGCCAAGGGCCCGAAGGGCAGCCATGGCGCAATACACTCCACAATTCGGGCCTAATTTAAAGTTATCGATTAAGGCGTTGCCAATCGGAATGAAGGGAGACGATAGGTCCTGCCCCTTGGCCCAATGGGAAAACAGAGGCAAGCTCAATAGGCAAAGCAAAGGGGATAAAAGGAAGAATATATTGGGTTTATGATTCATAGGGTTTTGGGTTTCCAGCGTCGCCAAAGGAAATAGCCCAACCCAGCGGAAAGGAGCAAGGGAATCAGGATTACCAAAAGGCGTTGCCAAAACCCGGGGCCGCCAAAAACAGTATGGCTAATTTTGTTCAATAGCTGATGATTGGCGGAAAGGACCAGTTGCCCATTTTCGAGGTGATAGGCGATCTGGGGCTGATTGGATATGGTGAAAGGGGTGCCGTTTTTGGCGGTGGATGAAATAGTAAAGTTGTTTTGCATAGAATTTGTTAACGGTTCAAATATAAAATATTCAATGGTAGTAAAAAAATCGATTAATACACTTTCAGTTTCGTTTGCGATACCATTTTCTATTGTTCTTTGAAAAATTTTTGAAGGAAATTTTTTGTTATTATTACTTCCTTCGTACTCGTAAATAAATATGTTTCGCATTGCAATTGTTTTGTATGAGTTTTCCTTTTGGGCTTGGGTTAGCGTTTTTCCTGTCGCCATCAAACAGGAAGGTACAATGTAGGATTCAGCTTTTAAGGGCGCATAAAGCGTAGCGTCCAACCAAATTGTAACAAGACCCCAAGTCGAGCGCAATTCTACAACATAAACCTTTTTTGAGTTCAATGACCCTTCTTTTACGACCATATCGCTCATGCTCAATAGTTCACTGATGCTATAACAAGGATTGTCTGACCGGTTAACGATTGTCTGGGCAAAGGACCCGCTTAGTGGTATTAAAGCCGGTAATGATTCGGATTGTTTTATGGCAATAGGCAAGTTAGCATTATTATAAAGAAAACCATATCCATTAAAATTTTTGCCTAAATCATCTTTTTTATTATTATATGTTGTATAAAAACCTTTTTCATCGCTATACCTTGACGATTCACCGGTTGTTGTTGTCTGGATTAATTTTAATTTGAAGCCATTTTTGTAGTAATTAAATTCCGTTATTTCATTTTCGACATCAGTTCCTGTTTTTGTTTTACCTGAAATGTGCAAGTTGCCTATTTTATAAAAGTCGGTAAGTTTGGCCTTAATATAAGAATGGTCCGGTATTGGCTGCTCATGAAACATTAATATTGACACTAAAATAAAAATCATATTTTTATTCCATGGCTTATTTTTGCCTTAATAACTTTATTTAATTTATTGTTTCTCAATTATTAATCGGAAGATGAAACATATACTTTTTCGCATTTATTTGGGTTTAACTTATAGGGATCCTGATCAGGACAGGTACTTTTAGGAATACCCGGGCCCCTACAATCAAGAAGAGTTCCGATTTTGTCATATCTTTCCGTATTGACACCACCAGGATCCGCAGATTGTGGTCCTAAAATATAAGGCAAGTCCTTACATGAAGAATTAATTTCCCTGCAATTTCTACATTTTGGTGCGATTGCATTGCATTTTGGTTCCCCAATGGCAACCATTTCCGCACCGAATACACCAAAAACTGACTTTGTTCCCATTTCTGTGGGCAACTGGAGTCCGATGCTACATACAAAGACACCAAACAGAGAAAAACCACCTACGGAACGACGAAACATGGGCCATCCTCTTTTTAGAGATTGGGCTTTCTTTAATTCTGACCGAATTTGGTAGCCTGTCAAGGCGATTTTCCAAATTAAACAAGGATATTGATTTATTTTGAACCAAGACCTATCCGAGGTGGATAGGGCACGATTAGGGAGCGAAAGTTTTTAGGTACCCGTTCACGGGATTTCGGGCATAAACGGGTCCAACAAAATCTTGAATAGCCACACAAGGCTTTGGCTTTGGTTTTGATTGACAAAGCCATCAGGAATGTCCGATCACAATAGATAGAAAACTGACTTAGCCCTTGGGCCTCCATGAAAAGGATATTAAAGACCCTCTAAATGTTACAAATCATGTTTTGTTGCTCATCGTGGATTTCAAGAGGGGCTCACGCCAACCCGCTCGCCTAGGCCAGAAACTGGGCAAATCGAATTCGAATCCATTGGTCACGATTTTTCCAGCGCTTACGCGTCCGACTCGTAATTCCACGCTAAAAACAATGCGTGGCGGGCGCCAAAAACAACACCCGCCGGTCGGCTAGGACCACGCGGAACAAAACGAAAAAGAGAAACGGGGGGCTCACGCCACCCCGCTCGCCAATAACAACACCGCAGTGCGCCAAAAACACCGGATTGCTTTAGGCCGCTTTGGCCACACCCTTTACAAGAGACTTGGCAAGTGACTTGGCAAGTGACTTGGCAAGCTGGTTTTTCTTGGAGGCGTCGATCAGCGACCTAAAGAGTTGAATGTCCAAACCGGAAGACATGCTGCAGGCCGGTTGCCACTGAATGCCCATGACATACCAATTGGCAATATCCGATTCAAAGGCTTCAATCATCCCATCCAAGGCATGGGCCGTGGCCCGGAATCCTTTGGCAAGACGGT
>SIAL01000263.1 GCA_009691815.1 Gemmataceae bacterium
TTGGCGGGGGCCAAACGATTGTTGGCGGCGATAATCCCCTCGGCAATTTTCCCCGCCAAAAAAGTGGGGTAGTTGTTGTCCGGCTCACTTTGAAAAACACCGGTCGCCGTAGGGGCCGAATGGGTATGGGTGGCGGAAAAAAGCATTTGCGAGGTGGCGATTCCGGTCGCGACGGAGGCCTTTTTTTTGGCTAGGTCAAACACTTCCCGCGGAATCATACAGCTATCGCAAACCGCGAATGCCAATCGGGTTTTGCCATCATCAAGCACAAGGCAGCGGGCATGCAATCGATCATGAAATCCCGTCGCTTTCACATCCGACATGCCCCCATTGACACTGATGGGAAATTGGGTTGGGGTGATGTCTTGGGCAAAGGCACCCGCGCGAAAAACCGGCTCCGCCCCCACTCCATTGGTGAGGAATCTGAACAGGATGAGGGTCGCCAAAAAAAACCGAACCATGATAACCTCCTAATCCGGGGCGGCTAGGTGCTCGGTCCCCACCCTTTTGGATGGTATGGACATGGCAAGCAAAAATTCCCCGGCCCCCCACAGGCCCCCTAGTTGGGGATTTCTGCTTCCGACAAGATGCTCAAATAGAGTCCATGGGGGCCGTCCCCGTTCGTGATTTTTACAAAGATGGTGTTTTCCCCCGCCTTCAATTGGATGGGAATCTTAAACATACCCGGCATAGCCGCACTTTTGCCGTCTTGCTGGTGGACCATCTTTCCATTGACCCAAATTCGGCTGCCATCGTCCGCACCCAAAACGACCATGGCGACCTGGTCCACGGGACTCTTTATTACTGTTTTCAGATAGGAATAGCTGCTTGAAGCGGCCGCGCCATGTAACATTGCCAAGTCGAGGTACCCATCTTGGGCGGGGCGGATCGGTCGCCAAACCAAAGCTTTTCCCGACTTGTCTTTGAGTCCTTGGGTCGTTTTGGCACCCTTTTCTAGGTCCGTCGTTTCCAAAAGAGCCTTGCCATCTTGATCCGGAATAGGGCCCAATATTTGCCAAGCCGAGGGCGTAACGGAACCGGTCTTCAAGGTAAGTAGATACTCGGCGATATCCACCAAGTCGTCCTCGGTCATCCAAGCCACCAAATCTTGGGGCATTATCGAGACTTTGCTTTTTCCGCGTTCGTCAATGTCGGCACTGGAAAAACGATGATCCTTGCCATTGGCATCCCTTAGGGTGATCGCCTCCGGAGTTTCGCTCAAGACAAGCCCGGCAACCGTTTGGCCATTCTTGGTTGCGACAACACCCACGATATACTGGTCGGCGATGGCTTTGGATGGGGTGAGCATGCTATCCAAGAGGTTTTCTTTGGAGGCTTTTTTCCCGATCAACGAAAGATCCGGGCCGATGTCGCCCCCCACACCCATGACCCTGTGACATTTGACACATTGCAACTCGTTTTTGGCGCTTGCCTCGAAAAGCGACCTGCCCTTAACCGCGTTCCCTTTGCGTGTGGCCAAATCGGTAGCATTTGGCAACCGGGCGATGTCCATTTTGCCGGGGGCGGGATAGGCGAGCATTGCCTTGTTACGAATGATCTGGAATGGGCTGTTGCGTAAAACCCTGCCAATCTCCGAAGCCAAGGCGGGCGACAAATCCTTCTTGGGAAGGCTTAAAAGCCACTCACTCCCTTTTTGGCTGGAAACAAGAACGGCAACCACCTCCGAAGCATTGGCCCCTCCTTGATTGGATGCGGCCATTTGAAAGGCGTTTTTGAGAACCTCCAAGGCTTTGACCGCCTGTTTACCATTTCGGGTTTGGTTTAAAACACCCAGAGAAGCCAAAGCCTGAGAACGGGTCTGTTTGTCTTCCAAAGCACCGGCCAAGGCCAAAACAGCTTCCGGATGATCGAAGGAACCCAAAGCGGTCGTCGCCGTCTGCCTAACGACAACCGAATCTCCCTTTTGGGTCATTTCCACCAATTTGGCAATTGCAAGATCCGGCTTGGCGACCCCGGCCAGTTTGGCCCAAAGGACCTTGTCCTCCAACGCGTTCATTTGACCGATAAATTCTGAATCCCTAGCCAACGACTCCCACTTCCCTCCCAAAAAGAGCAACAGTTTTTCTTCCGCCCTTTTGCGGATTGATTGCGGTTGAGGGGTGGAAAGGATTTGCAAAAGCACCTTGCCGGTGGCTGGGTTTTCCTCGGCGGAAAGGATGTCCACCATGTCCGCCCTTTGGGATTCGGGAATAGTGGTATCGGCGATTCGTTTGGCCATGCCCCCTCGAAAACTGGCAGGCCTTAGGTCAAAGACCAGTTGCGCCACGCTATCGGACCAACCTCCAAGGATGGTTTCCATGTTTGCCATGACCAGATCCCGGCGGGCCGGATCACTTCCGGCGGCGATGTTTAGGGCTTTGGAAAGGAAGGTGTCACCGACCTTATAGCGTTTGACGATGGCATTAAACGCCGGACGAATTTTTTCGGCATCGGCACCGCGCCACACCAAGAGCAGCTCGCGCAACACGGAGGAGGGGGCTTTTTCGACAAGAGCTTTCCAATCTTCCGAAGGGCCGTTCAACCAATCCAAAACACGAACATCCACCCGAACGGCCAGTTGGGCCAACCTTTGATCGTTTCCGTTTAGGGCGGCATCGAGCAACAATTCCACCTTTTTCCGATCACTATCGTCGTATTTGTCCTTCATGTCGGCCAAAAGCCCAAGGGCCCTGGCCTGTAAATAGGGGCCATATTTCGGATTTGCCGCTTCAAACAGAAGCCCGGCGGAGGCCTTACCCTGTGCTTGGATCAAAGCAATGGCCCCGGCCCTAGCAGCCAAGTTGGGGGAACCCAACGCGCTAATCAACCCGTCCTCAGTGGTGTAATCGTACTCCACATGAACGGGCTTGTTTCCTTTGGAGGCCAGTCGAAAGATGCGTCCCCTGGTGGTATCACCCATGCCATGGCCACCCACCCCGGGATCGTACCAATCCGCGATAAACACCGCCCCGTCTGGCGCAGTTTGCACATCGCTGGGCCGAAACCAAGGATCGCTTGAGGTAATCAGGTTTTCGGCTTCGACATCGTAACCGGCACCGTTGGGCTTTAGCATGTAACTGCGGACATGACGGGGACCGGCATCGGTATGAAGGGGCATCCCACGATATTTTTCGGGCAAAAGTTTGCCCTCATAAATGCTAAATCCCGTTGGGCTGCCAAAGCCGGTTCGTAAGATTTTGGGAACGATACCGGGTTGTTCCTCGTGCCAATGCGTTTGTCCGGGGCCCCTAGGATGATAACCATAATTGCCATCGGGCATCACAAAACAGATGCGCGTTTGTTGGTTGCCATCGTCATCGTTGTCCGATAGAAACACTGAGCGAAAACTGTCCATGCCGGCCATATAGTTGTTGCGAAAATTGTGAGCATAGCGATTCAAATCGGTGCCGTCGATTTTGCAACTCCAAACGGTTCCCGCACGACAATCGGTACTGTTGGAGGACCAAGCCTTCCCTTTGTCGTTGCTTGACTTTAGGTCTTTTACCCCGGCATCACCCACCGTAAACCAAAGACGCCCATCGGGGCCAATTTGAATGCCATGGACGCCATGGTCATGATCGATTCCTTGAAACCCCTTTAACAAGGTTTTGGGGGCGGCATCGGCCTTCAGGTCATCGTCGGCATCCTCAAATACCCATATTTGGGGAGATTGACATACAAAAACCCGCTGACCTTTGACGGTGGGCAACACCGCGATTCCCAAGGGGCTGGCCACATCAGGTGCCTGATAAAAAGTGGTAACTTTGTCGGCTTTGCCATCGTTGTTGGTGTCCTCAAGGACCAATACCCGATCCCCTTCCTTGCGAAGTGGTGGCTGACCTCGCAGCTTGCGGCGATAATTGACCGCTTCGCAGACCCAAACACGCCCTTTGTGATCAATGGTGATGGTGGTAGGGTTGACAAAAAGGGGTTCCGAGGCCCAAAGGCTTACCTCTAGCCCATTGGCTACCGTGAGGCTTTTGAGCGATGCCTCCGGGGACAATTGGCCAAAGGTGGGACTGGCTAAGCCGAAAAGGCAAAGGACTGTGGCAAAACAGACGCTGCGCATGAGAGGATCGTCCGCATCAGGATGAGATTAGGGAGTAGGTGGGACCCCTTTTCAAGCGGGTTCCGCCCATCCCCATAATTAAAGAAGGCTTCTATTGGAGTATTGTAAGACCGTTGACATTCCAATGGCATTGGCTTCAATCCCTTGTCTCTGGTTCCAAAAAACCGCCCTGAAGTTACCTACTCGTCCCAATTTGGTTTAGGATTAAAGGTTCGGTTCATAGAATGAAAGGTAGCCTGACTAGACTTTTGGAACTTTGGTCCCAATACTGCTATTACCCTCCTGGCCGGTGGCCCTTGAACTGGAATTTGGTGTTTTTCATGATTTTGTCTTCAAAACAGCCGCCTCCTTTCTTTGACCGACACCGATCAAGAGTAAAGTCTTGGGTGACCTTTGGTTTGGGATTTCCGGTTTTGGTCCTCGGTTTAGGATGTTCCAAGCCCGAAGAAATCTTTGAATATGCCGTTCCCCGTGATGTGGTAGCCAAGGCCGGTCCCAAAACCGCCTCAGCTGGCCCCACTCAACTTTTGGCGGCCATTATTGCCCAGCCCGATGCCACCTGGTTTGTCAAACTGATGGGTCCCGCCGCGCAATTGTCGGGGCATGGCGAACAATTTATGAGCCTGCTTGAAAGCATCAAATTTGAAAAGCCGGACGGCCCCACCTTTTCCCTTCCCCCCGGGTGGGTCCGGGACGAAAACAACCCCCAACGATTTGCCACGCTAAAGATCCCCGGCCCCGGGGAACCGGTTGAGGTCACCATCATCAAATTGGGAGCCCAAGCGGGGTCGGATCTTGACAACATCAATCGTTGGCGTGGGCAGATCGGGCTTGAACCGATCGGGGAAAAGGAATTGGCCACCACCACGAAACAGATCTCCATTGCTGGCAAAAAAGCCGTTTTTGTGGACATTACCGGACCCGGCGGCGCAAAGGGTGGCCCCTTTGCCATGATGCCCCAAAGGCAACCGGCCCCAAAACCAAATTCCTCTAAAAAAGAGAACTCCCCACCGGCCCCAGTGAATTCTTCCCAGAAGGATCAGGACCTAGTCGTTGTTACCCAACCCGGTTGGAAAGAGGTTGCTCCCAAGCCGCTCTCCCACAAAAGTTTTCAAGCGGCAAACGGAACCGTCGACATCACCA
>SIAL01000264.1 GCA_009691815.1 Gemmataceae bacterium
CTTAATCCATGGGTTTTCCGGTCGAACTTTGCTAGCTCCTCTCAGGTAACGATATTGGGGGAGGATTGAGGGGGGAGGAACCATGGGACAATTTGTTATTGTGGCGGATGGCCCAAAATCGGGGCGGGAGGAGCAGCTCTTGGCTCTGGTTGCCAAACACCACCCCGTTTTGCGCGCCGAAAACTTGGTCACCGATCGCCCCGCCTATGTCATGCGGGCGGCGGAGGGAACCATTGTCGAGATTTTCGAATGGCAATCCGCCGAGGCCATCACAAAGGCCCATGCCAATGAGAAGGTGCAGGCCTTGTGGGCGGAGTTTGAGGCCGTTTGCGAGTATCTGCCCATGCAAGGGTTGGCGGAATGTCAAAAACCGTTCGCGGGGTTTGAACCCATCGACCTTTGAAGGAATGCCGGCCTCTGTTCGAAACAAATTGCTTGACTCCCCCCCTTGGAATGGTCTAGCCTCTTGGGGAGTGGACAGGTTCCTTGGGAACTTTGGATCCTTTCATTGGGGGGAAAATCCATGTTTCCGGCCGACATCATGGAGGAAGTTCGCCAGCTGTCACCCGGTGCGCTCTGGATCGTTGTCGGGGTTGCCACCCTTTTACTTCTTTTCGGATTTCAACTTTACAAATTTTGGATCGTGTTGGTCTCCACCGTTGCGGCGGGGTTTCTTGGCCTAAGCCAAGGCCCGGTCTGGGGGGTCCATCCGGTCGTGGGCGCGGTGATGGTGGGCTTGGCCGGGGGCATTTTGTCGCTTTCCCTGTTTCGGCTTTTCGCCTTCTTGTCCGGCGGCGTTACCCTTGCCTTGGTCACCGGCTTAGTCGCCCCTGGACCCGCTGAATTGTTCGTCCTCTTTGTCGTGGGCGGCCTCATTGCCCTGCTTTTAGAGCGAATTTGGATGGCCCTTGCCAGCAGCTTTCTGGGGGCGTGGCTCTTGGGCTTTGGCCTTTTGGGCCTGCTGGATAGGGGAAAAAAGATCGACTCCATCCAATGGATTGCGGACAATCACAACCTTTTACCCGTGTTGGTCGTCGCCGCAACTCTTTTGGGAGCGGGGGCCCAATACTGGCTCCATCGATGGACCGCCAGCGGCCCAAAGCCTTACAATGACTTGGGCCAACCTGTGCAAGGGATGCCTCAGGGCCGGTACCTTCCCCCCAATTCCGGTTCCCGTTGGGGAAATCCCTTCGGACGATGGGGCCATCAATAGCTAAAATCATTTGTATGAGCAAGTCCATCCGTTTTGTGGTGCGAAAGCTGGCCCTTTTGGGGTTTCTGTCCGCCCTGTATTGTGGCCCTCTGCCAAACCTTTTTGGTCAGGGAGGGGTGATGAAAGTCGGCCAGCCCACCGACGCCAAAGGGGCGAATTCCAAATCCGAACTGGCCCAGGAAACGACCACCACCGAAACGCCCAAGACTTTGCGGATTGTGATTGCCCTACTCCTCGGAGCTGCGGTGGTCGCCGTGGTCTGCGTACCTACACGCAAAGGCGGCGGGGACGAAAGCTAGGCCGACTGATTCGCCAAGGGTGCCCCAATGCACAAACTCGACGAAATCCTCGAGGCCGCCGATGCCGGCGCGGTTCTTGTTACCCGAACTGTCCTTGATCGTCTCCTGCTGATCCATTGGAAACAGCCTCCTCTCGTCGGCCAAGTCCCCCGGCGGGACTTTGTGGTGATGGATCGCCAAGTCCTTGTCAATCGTGTCGACTCCACAGAACTATTGATCCCCTCGGATAGAAATCTCCCGCGCAATGTTCTCGTTTTGGAACGACCCGGCGAAGAGGACCTTGGGCTTTTGCGCAAGAGTGATCCCTTTGGCCCGGGGAGCTATGACCCCGCCCACGCCCTCCATACTTTCGATAGTGACGAACACGAAATCCGCCGTCGCCAGCGAACTGTGCTGGTTGAGGTTTGGAAACGGCTCTTTTTGGCCATGGTGGATCGGGCCCTTTTGGAGAGTGCCACAGGCGTTGCCGACAACGACAAAGCCCTTGTCAGACTCGGTGCCCTGATTCCCGAGGGCACCATCGAATTTGACGAGGTGTCCCGAGTCCTTTCCCGAGAGAAATGCGTTCTTCCCGATTCTTCTTGCCCGATGATTTTGCGGGAGTTTGCCTTGGTGTTTTTGGGGTTTCGTTGTTTTAGTCCCCAAGCGACAGGCTATTGGTTTCCCACACTTTCCCTCGCCAAACAAGACGAAATTTACGCCGCCCTTGGAGAGGACCTCCCCGTCGAAGAACTACTCGACCGGTCGCGGCTTGTTCCCTGGCTAGAGTCCGCCTCCGATGAGGATGACCTCCAATCGGAGGCCAACCAATTCTTTATCCGCCTGCAAAGGTTGGCGGATCAATCCCTAGAGAAGGGCCGCCTTGTGGATGCCGCCATCCTTAGGGTACGAGCCTCACGCGTTGCCCCGGCACACAAAAGCAACCCGGCCAGGATCATGGCTTGCGCCCACCTAAGGCAAATGGTTCAGGTGATCCACCAGCGTCTTGGATTGGCCGAAAACCAGATCGATGAAGCGACCGCGGTTCTCGACCCGCTTTTGGAGAAAGCCGACCAAGGGCATAAAAACCGCGAGGAAAAGCTCCTCCGAGAATTGGAAACCATCTACGAAGATGTGATCAGCCCCCCCCAAACGCTGGACCTCATGGGCTGGATCCTTTCCGGTGGAACAAGTCGCCTAAGGCGGCCAAGGATCTTGGTGGATGTGATTCGGGCAACGCGTTTTTTGCGACTTGCCCAACAACACCTAACATTTACCCGCATCGACAACTCCGCCCGACAAAGCGTTGAAGCGCTTTTGCGGAAAGCCCGACTGGTCAACGAAACCGAAGTCCGGGGGCAGATCGGCCCGGTCCTTTATGAGGCCCTAAACGACGCCGGATTCTCCCCACCCAGCCAACTGGGCCAACTTGCTTTGGGACAGATTGTCGAAACGCTTATTGATCGCATTTTGGAACAGGGGTTCCTTACCTTCCAAAACTTGCGCGATTCCCTTGCCGTTAGCCCGGTCAAGATGCCCGACCTCGCTAACCTTGCCCAGTGGGTTCGCGGAGATGAACTGCTTCGACTGGATCGTCGTCTCGCCACCCTTTTAGAGGGAGTGTACCAGCCCAGCGAGCTGTATGGGGCCATGCTCGAACGGGCCACGGCCGCCTCGTTCGGAACCGGGTTGGGACGGTTTATTTCCCTCTTTGTTCTGTTTCCCTACCTCACCGCCTTTGTGGTGGTCGCCTTTATCTATCACCTTTTCAAAACGCTTGAACACAACAACCTTGGTCCCAAAACAACCGACCGTGACACGCTTGAACTTTGTTTCATCTCGGCCGCCGTCGGCACGGTGGTGCTGGTGTTTATCGCCAGACCAAGGGTAAGGCTCATGGCCGGCCACATCCTTGGCCGAACCGTGGACTTTCTGACTTGGGCTTTTTTGGACCTCCCAAGAAAGGTCTCCTCCTCGGAAATTGTCCAAAGCGTAGTCCTTGAGCCTTTGAGTTGGGTCCTAGGCTACGGCGTCAAACCGATCCTTGCCAGTTTGGGTATGCGCTATTTTCAACCGCTTTGGTTTGAGGAACTCGCCGGTTGGGTCCTCTGGTTTGTCATCTTCAATGTCCTGCTCAATATGCGCCCGGGCCTCATGGCCGGGGCCCTCATCATCCGGTCCCTTAAAAAGGTCTTCTCCCTTCTGGGAAATGGCCTCATAAGTGGCGCCGTGTTGCTTTGGCAGGGGATCCTCAAAAAAATGCTCACCGGAATCGACGGTATGATTCTCACCGTCGAGGAATGGATTTCCGTCCGACAAAAAGATGATGGTCTCTGGATCGCCCTCCAAGCGTTGCTCCAATCGCTTTGGTTTCCGCTAGGCTATGCCCTTCGATTTTCCTTCATGGTGGTCATCGAACCATTCCTCAACCCGGTAAAACTACCCGTTTGTTTTGTGGCCATGAAGATTTTCTACCCCGTCATAGGTCCGCCTTTGCACTTGGCTTTGGACGGCACCCTTAACTTTTTCCTCGTGGAGGCCGCTGTTTGGGTGATCGACTTCATCATCCCGGGGGCCTTTGGGTTTTTCTTTTGGGAGTTTCGTGAAAATTGGCGCCTCTATGAAGCCAACCGGCCAACAAAGATGCCCCCCGCGATGTTTGGCCCCCAAGCGGAAACCATGCGGGAGCTTCTTGAACCGGGGTTTCACGCGGGCACAATTCCCGCCGTTTACAGGAGGTTGCGCAAAGCCTGCGACTTGCGGGCGACCCGGTCCGACCTTCGCCTAGAGCGGGCTTGCCTTCGAGAAATCGGGGAGATCAGCGAAGATTTGGCCCGGCTAACCCGTCGCCAGTTTTGCGACATCCTCGACAGTTGCGTGGCGTGGCAAAATCTCATGGCCGAGGTCGCCTCACCAAGGGCCAAGTCCCCGGAAGATCCCGCCGGGATCCCTTCCACCGGGTTTTCCGTCCGGCCGCCCATTTTGGCGACAAATCGGATCATCATCATCCTCGATTGGTTCCATCCGGGCAAAAACCCCGCCAACAACCCTTTGTCCATCGACATCGAGTTCATGGCGGGACGACTTTTTGTCCGTATTGACAATCCACCCTGGTTGACCCGCATTCCCGCCGAAGCGACCAGATCCCTTACCGCTTCCCTTGCATGGTTTTTTACCCAGATGGGCATCGGGGTTTCAAACGAACACCTTATGGCCGGCTTGCCCAGCGGGTTCATTCGGGCCTCCATTGTCGATCGGGCCATCACCCTCTTTCCCCTAGAATCGTCCGACTTGACCGACTTGACCGACTTGACCGACTTGACCTCTATGCCCCCCGCCCGTCTGCGCATCGACTGGTCCGGCGAGAGGATCTTTCCGGTAAGGCGAGATTCCCGCATTCCAAAGCCCTTTCCCGCGGCAACCATGATCTTTGGTTCCGTGCAAATGGGATGGAAGGATTTTGTTGGCTGGTTTGAGGCCGAGGCCAAAACCCCAAGTTGCGAACCGCTTTTTGTGGGGGGAGTCGCCTTGAACCTTCTCCCCATGGCCCGCCCACGCCTTGTTTTGCTACCCATGGATCACGAAATCCCACGGGCGTCTTAATTCTATCCCTTTTGAGGCGTCCCCGAATGGTTTCGTTTCTTTGCACAAGTTGTGGCAATACGCTTGATCCAAACCAATCCCCCGGCAAGCCAAAGGTTCGATGTGG
>SIAL01000265.1 GCA_009691815.1 Gemmataceae bacterium
CCCGGGGGAAGTTGCAGGTAGATGGAAACCTCGGCGCGTTTTTTCTCCATTTCTCGAACAAGCATATTTCGAACGAACTGAAACTCGCGGCTAGCCGCCCCGGCCATAAGCAAAACACGCAAAGGTTTTTTCTGAACCCTAAGTGCCACCGGGCCGCGAGTTGCCACATTGACCATCGAAAGTTCTCGGCGATCGCGACCAACCAAAGCGGACAGTGCCAGATTCCCCTCACCCGTTTCCGCCAAAACCCATTTGCCCACACCATCGGGAGGTTGCTTGCCGGAAGCCTTGGCAAGGGCAGCAGCATCAAGTATGGTTTCCAATGAAGCCCGGGGGGGATTGGATGTGTCAAATGCCGTTTGGGGAAGGCGGATGCGAATCAGTTTGCCCAAAGAAAATTTCGCGGTAGGATCGCCGGTTTGGGCCAACTCGATTTCGCGTTCTTCCACTTTGCCGCCCGCCAGTTTGCGGAGGTGACGAATCTCTAGGATCGGCTCGAGGACCGATTGGTCCGCCAGCCCTTCGCCGGTAACATCCAGAGCGACACGGAAAAGATCCTCGGGTTGAACCTGACCGGGGGCGCGAAGGTCTACCACCTCGGTCCGAATCACCTGGCGATCTTCACCCACTCCTACCACGATAATGGGGATGTTGGCGATGCGGGCCTGCTCTTGAAGTTGACCCAAGGCGGCAGCGGACTCTTCGGTGGACCTGCCATCGGTAACCACCACCAGTCCCCGCACCATCGACCCCGCCGAGGCGGAGGTTATTCCCAAAAGGGATCCGGCAAGGCTGGTACCTTTATCTTCGCCAGCAGAGCTTGCTTTTTTGCCGGCATCGGCGAGTTTGCTTAACCATTTCGTTTCCTCTGTTCCCTCAATCGCCATCGCCTTGGTCATGCCCGGTTTGAGAAAAACTTGCCAAAGTCGGTCCTTCAAAGGGGCAAATTCCAAAGAAGCCATCTCCTTTTCGAGGTTCTCTCCTTCGGCGGCCTTCCATTCTTCAAAAGTACCGATTTTACCGGATTGCAGTTTTAGGGCTGGAGCGATCAATCCCCTTGCAAAGCGGTGAATCTCAAGCGGGTTCTCCCGGGCAAGATTCATTATCCAGTCACCAGCTTCAAGCAAGCCGAGAACTCGGTCCTGACGGCGGGGTAATTGGTCGATAGGGGTTTTTCCATCAGGCAGGGCATCAATTGAGGTTGTCATAGAGGCTGAAACATCAAAGGCAATCAAAACGCGGGACCGAAGCGTGGACTCCTCCCAAGATTGCATGGCGGGTAAGAGAAAGATCCAGGCGAGAACCAAATAGGTTGCGGTTCGAAGCCCAAACAAAAACAGGACTTTGGGTAAACCCAAGGTTTTTCGCTCACGCAAATAAAACCAAAGTGCGATAGCCAAGGCAAGCGCCAGGACCAAAAACCCCGCTAGTCCCCAAGTGGTGCCTGGATATTCTCTGCCAAAAAATCGAAAGCCTTCTTCAAGTCGCTTTAAGACAAATTCAGAGGAATGGGTGGCGCGGTCGGTCACTGAACACCTCCCACGGCAATCGGTTCCACATTTTTTACCCTAGTCCCTTTGGCGAGGGTATTTTTCAAAACGCCGACATCTTTGGCGCTTCGCCCGTGATGGCTGCAATAAACCGCCATGGCTTGTTCGCCAATCAAAACGCCAAATACAAGTAGGTAGATCCACCAAGATTCCGAGGTGTCGCGGGGTGGTTCCAGCATGGAATCGTGACCATCGCCCGGCCTTGAAAGTACCACTCTGCCCGTTCCCGGCCCGGTCGAGGGCATCTCGAGGAGGTCGCGTCGAGTTCGCCTTAAATCGCCCTCATGATTGGCATCTATATTGAAGGCGAAGGCTTCCAATTCGCCATCCTCCGGCCCCGGAATCGGTTGTCCCGGAACCACTGCGGGCGACATATTGAGATAAAGAACACCGGGAACACTGGATGGCAAAACTTTTATTCGGACCTTGCCGCCCACTGGCGCGTCCGCGAAGTTCATTCCTAACTTCTGGCCCAACGGGACAAATCCGGGAACTTTGGTTGGGGACTGGGGATCAAATCGTTCGCGTACTCCCCCGCTTAAAAACGAGGCATCCCGTATTAATTCAAACGAGTTTCCTACAAGGTTAGTAGTCTTTGTCTCCGTACCGCCGATTCCTTCCTCTGTTTTTAATAAATGGCGAACAAGCTCCTTCATCAGGGCGGCAAAGCTCCAGGACATTGGGCTTCCCGAACCCCATTCGTTCCAGCCATCGGCATCGGGTCCAGCCGCACCCATGGTTGTTTTGGTACCGGCCATGGTCATAGAGGCAAATACCTTACCGCGGCCAAGGCTTCGCTCCACCCACAGCGGATCCCCGAACTGAATCTCGCGCAGGAGTTCACCCATGGCTTGGGCGGTGGAGACAAAAGCGGGTTTGGACCAAAGCTGCCTTAAACCCGGCCTAGCGGGACTATTGGTTTTCGCATCGGCCAAGTCGCCCGCGTCTTCGAGTGTTTTTTCCAGAGCCCTCGCAAGTTGGAACTGGCTTTGGCTCAAAAGGGCCTCTCGAATATCCCGTATGGCGGAATCTAATCCCGAGCGAAACGCCGCCTCGGCCGGGTTCGCCAAGGGGAAAGTGGTAATCAAGGCTAGGGCTTTGTCTCGATAGGCGGCGCGTTGCCGATCGTCTTTCCACCGTTTGTTGGGCAACAGGATTATGTCTTTGACCAGACCATTTCCTTTATCCCAAAGGAAACGGGCTTGGGCGGGCCAATGCCTGTCAATGGGCAAAAAGCGGAAATCGAGCCGGTTGGGATATACGCCCGCCACGATGGGATGGGTCGGGTCGGGAAAGAGGATTTTTGGCTGTTCATCAAGGAGCCTCGAGTCGAGTTTTTCTTGAGAGGAAACGGGGTCCACCGGTTTGGGAGCAAGTAAAACCGGAAACAGGCCGTTTTTGTCTTGAAACAGGCCGTTTACAAATGCCGGGCGGGTTCGATCCCCGACAAACCAAGAAAGGCTTGCCCCCTCGGAAACATGATTCAAGAGCCTTTCGACCTCGAGAGAGGGTAACTCGGCAACATTGAGCATAAAAACAATCGGATAAAGCTCCAGTCGCGTTTTGGGCAATTCTTCCACAGTGCGAATTTCCGGATCAAAATCCCTTAGGGCCGAAAGCGCCGCGTCTATATGAAAGGAATCTCCCCCCGGAGTCATCCCAGCCCGGCCCGCCCCGTCTATCACAAGCACAGGGACCTTGTGGACCACCTCGACGACCAAGTCGCGAACATTGTCCTCGGCAAGGCCTGTGGTGGGTTGGTCGTCGATTTCCCCCGAGAGCCTGATCCATGATCGGTGTAAGAGCCGTTCCTGATCGCGTTTCATAGGATCATCGCCCGAGCTGATCTTTGGCCCCGGACTGTTACGGCCCAAAACCAATGTGAACCGTAATTTGATTTCCTGCCCCGGGGGGATCTCATCAACCGGTTGGGTGGCGGCGAAATCTTCCACTCCATCGCGACGGGCGTGGAAGAAAGTTCGTCTGGGGCTTGAGCCAAAGTTTTTGATGGTGGCGACAAAATCCGTCGCCGCGCCTTCTACGACCATTCGGCTTTCACACGAAAGCCCGGTAATGGCAAGGTTGTCATGACCAATAGGAATCGCGGATCCATTTGGCCTTTCCGGATCGGAAACATCCACGATTCTAAGGCTGGCGCCGGTGCCCACCAACCGAGTCATTAGGCGGCGGCTTTCCTCTTGTTTTGGACCTCCAAAATCGGTGTCACGGCAATCGGTTATGAGGTGCAAAATGCGATGGCTTGACGCCGGGGCATCGGTCGAGGCGGACCATTTTTTCACCGATGCTTCAATGCCTTTGGTGGGATCAAGACTGTAATACGATGGTTTAAGGCGTGCCAGTTTTAATTCTGCTTGACGGGCAAGGTCCTCTCCCGCCTGCCCTTCCAAAACCGGTTCGGTCATTGAGGAAAGGAGGAAAAACCGAAGGTGATGAATTCCACGAGTGGCACCCAACTTTCGAGCAAGTCGAGCGCCCTCGGCCATGGCGGAATCAAACGCTGTTTTGCGTGTTCCACGATCATTTCTGGCATCGGCCATGCTGATGGAATCATCCAGAATCACAATGTGGTCGCCGCCTACCCCGGAAGCTCCTCCTCCTAACCATCGTGACAGAAGAAACGCCACCAGAAGGACCAACAGAATTCGTAAGGCCAGAAGAATCCATTCCTCAAGAACCATACGCCTTCGCATTCGTTTTTGCGCCGCGAGGAGGAACTCCATCGCCGCCCATGGCTGCTTTTTGAATTGCGTTCGTCGGATCAGGTGAATAATGACAGGTAGCGATGCCAAGAGTCCGCCCATAATAGCGGCAACCGGGTGCAAGAACAGGCTGAATAGGGTTTCCATAATTTACCCCTGTCCTGAGCCACTACGGGCTTTAGCGGCACGGGGGTCACCTCGGAAACTTAAGTATTTGTTGAGGACAACCGCCAAAGAATCATCGGTGCGAACCAACAGGTAATCGGCCCCGATTTTGGTGCAGCCTCGGCGAACCTCGACAAGGTATTCGGCAACCACTTCTTGATAGGCTTCCCGAAGTGCCTGGGGATCGCAAAGCAGGTGGTCGGGTTGCTCCATTCCTTCAAAGCGCGTCGTTCCGCGAAAATCAAAGTCAATTTCCTCGGCATCGAGAACATGAAAAACAAGGACATCATGACGGCGTTGACGCAACATCCGAAGACCCTGAAACAGGGCGGGTCGATCAACCAACAGGTCCGAGAAAAGCACCACCAGACCGCGCTGGGGAATCGTCTCGGCGGCCCGCCTGAGCAATCCTAGGATGTTGGTGGTGTTGCCCGGCCGGGCGGCTTCCAGCGCCGAAAGAAGCACCTCCAAATGTCTTGATGAGGATTGGGCGGGGACCACCTGCCTCATGTCGGCGTCGTGGGCCATCATGCCCACTGAATCATGTTGACCAATAAGCAGGTGGGCAAGGCAGGCGGCGGCGGTGCTGGCGTATTCCCGTTTGTTCCATTTGGGATCGCCATAGGACATCGAGGCACTGCAATCGACCAGCAGAGTGGATCGTAGGTTGGTTTCGGCCTCGAATTGCTTGATATAAAAGCGGTCACTTTTAGACCACACCTTCCAATCGAGGT
>SIAL01000266.1 GCA_009691815.1 Gemmataceae bacterium
GTTTTGGATTTTGGCCCCGCCGGAGGCGCAACTATGGCGGCAACAATTAATTGGGTGTCTTGATTATCCAGCTGGGGTGCTTGCAAAACGGCTTGACAGCCAGGGCACCTAAAAATCTTGCCCGCCAGATTATCCCCAACTTGAAGCTTTTTTCCACAATTACAATTCACTACGAGAGGCATATGGACCTCGATGGCGAGATGAGGGCGAATTCTCCCATTATCCTAATCGATTTTGCCATCTTTCTCCATGTTAGTTTCCGCCTTTTCTCTCAATGAGGCATTTTTAACCGCTTGTCGAAGTCGTTGCCTCCCCTTTTCAATTTTCTCGAAGGGTTCTTGGGAAAGGCGTAGGCGGCTGTCAATAAAGTCCCGTTCTTCCTCAAGGAGGCTAATGGCGGCATCCAAAATTTCCTGACATAGGGCGTCTTCCCTTGGAAGTTTTCCAAACAAAAACTTTCCCATTTCCCCCAAAAATGCGGAGGGCTGAAACAGGGTTTCCCCAAGCGTTTGGGCTTCCTTTAGGTAGCCTTGGATTCGCAAAAGTGCTTCATTCACCTGACCTTCTTTTCGGAGGGCGGGGTGGGTGTTCATCATTTTGACGAGCGTTTCGTTTTCCCATTCACTCAAAGGGCGGGTAAAGCGATTGTGAATTTCCATGATGCGATACGATTGCCATTTTGAATTGAGTGGCCTTGCGACCTCTATGGCCACCACCCCGGCCGCGCCAAACAAAAGGCAAAGCCACCCAAGGGCCAGCCCGCGCCAAGCCCCCCATTGAGGGCTGACCAGCCAAAACCAAGCAACAAAGGCTCCGGCAAGTGCGCCTCCGGCGTGGCCTGCCGTACTAACTCTTGCGGCAAAACTGATCATGGCCAAGAGGCCCAAATTCACCATAACCTGGGTTTGCCACAAGAGCCTCAATTTGCGGGGAAGTTGCTTTCTTTTCATTAGAAACCAGACCGAATCCGCAGCAATGAAACCAGAGATCGCTGTCGATGCCCCCGCCGAGCCAAACGGATACCAGGCCACGGCAGCACACCCCCCCAACCATGCAGAGGCAAGAAACATTACCAGAAACGGTCCGGGACCGAACATTCGTTCGATGTGTCGCCCAATCGACCAGAGGGCACTCCCATTGAAAAGAATATGCAAGGCACCAATATGGACAAAAGCGGATTGTAGCGGTAGCCACCACTTGCCCTCCTCCCAGTCTTGGCCGGTAACCAACCCCATGGTTAAAAGGGTTTGCTTGACCACGGGATCCGAATCTTCCATGGCAAGGTAATGCCAAAAGGTATCCCAGGATTGAGAACAAAGATATCCACCATAGGCAAATACTAGGATATTTACCCAAAGCAGGAGATTGGATAAAGGAGCCGGGACCTTCCCTTGGAGGCTAGCTCGGATCTGCGCAGCGGGTTTGTCCGGGTGCGGGATTTTTCCCGAGACCCAATCCTCCGGCCCGTTGGGTCGGGCTAGGATGGCAAGGGCATGAGGGGTGGGAATAAAGGCCACAGGGCCCAATTGAGTAGGTGACCTTTGGATCATTCCCTCTTGCCAGAGCCAATCCGCGGTTTCCGCCGCCTTTGGCAAACTAAGGCCGGATAGTCGGGCGAATTGTTCCAAGGTCGCCTGGCCGGGAAGCTCGTTTTGACAAAATTCCAGGAAAAAGAGTTGGGTATTGTCCGAATAGACCGGTCCCGGTCCCTCATCCCCATCCAAAGACTCTTTCGCGACCAGTTCCGTGTTTGGGACAACGGAGGGAGGTGGAGTAAGGTTTTCGGGCTCGGTCACGGATCATAATACCTTTAACTAAGATTTAGGCGAAAGCATCCCGGTTTTTTCGGCATAGGGAAACAATCCGCCTGCCTCAATGATCGGAGCGACATCGCCCAATGGCCGTAAATGGAACACCTCACCGGTGGTTTCATTAACCACGGTTGAAGAGGCCAGTTCGATGCGGAGCATATCCCCCGTGCAGACCTTGTCACAAAGCCTAAAGGGAGTCTCAAAGGGAATGAGATAGCCGCCATTTACGGCGTTTCGAAAGAAAATACGGGCGTAAAATTCCGCGATTACCGCCTTGATTCCCGCCGCATTCAAGGCGATCGGGGCATGTTCGCGACTTGATCCACAACCAAAGTTTTTCCCCCCGATGAGAATCGTATAGGGCGAAACAAAGTCGTCCGTTGCATCATGAAAGGGTATATGTCCTTTGGGAAGTCCCCCTTGTGCCCCCGGAACACCAATTAGGGCATATTTGCCAAATTGCCTGTATTCCTCGGGAATCGCGGGGTTATAGGTGAGGTATTGGGCGGGAATAATTTGGTCGGTGTCCACATTGTCGCCAAGGATGTAAACTTTGCCTCGAATGATTTCTGGCAGGCTCATGCGAAGTACTCCCTAGGGTCTGTAATGAAACCGTTTAACGCACTTGCGGCAACGGTTAAGGGACTTGCGAGAAACACCTCCGCCTCTTTGTTACCCATGCGACCGGGAAAGTTTCGGTTTGTGGTGCTAATGCACCGAATGGCGGAATTGAGCCTTCCAAAGGTGTCCGCAGGGCCGCCAAGGCACGCCGCACAGGAAGCCTCGCCAATTTTGGCACCGGCATTTAAGAACACCTGTTCCAGAGTCTTGCCGTCAAGGGTTTCGGTTTTTAGGTTTTTGGCGATTTCTGTTGTCGCCGGGACAATGAAGGTGTCAATCTTTACGGTATTGCCATTTAGGATCTTGGCCGCCGCGCGGAAATCGGTTATTTTGCCGCCGGTGCAGGAACCGATGTAGGCGCGATCGAGGCGCATCCCAACCAACTCATCGACAAACGCTTTGTTGTCGGGGCTATGGGGTTTTGCGATAACGGGTTTGAGTTTGGCAAGGTCATATACCTTTTCAAACTCAAAAGTGGCATCGGGGTCGCCCTTGACCACTTCGTATTTTTTCCCCAATTTGTTACGGGCGTTGACATAGTCTAGGGTAACTTGATCCGGGGCAATGACCCCGTTCTTGCCGCCTGCCTCTATGACCATATTGCATAGGGTCATTCGTTCTTCCATGTTGAGGCTATAGACTCCCGGGCCATCGAACTCCATGGCTTTGTAGGTGGCTCCATCGCAGCCGATATCCCCAATAACCGAAAGGATCATGTCTTTGGCCATAAGCCAAGGAGGAAGTTCCCCATGAAACACGAAACGCATTGTGGGGGGCGTTTTTAACCACAGTTTGCCGGTGCCCATGACAAAGCCTGCGTCCGTGTTGCCAATCCCCGTGGCAAATTCGCCAAAAGCCCCGGCGTTACAGGTGTGGCTATCGGTGCCCAAGAGCACTTCCCCAGGGCGGGTGTGGCCCTCCTCGGCAAGGGCAATGTGGCAAACCCCCTTATAGCGGTCCGTTCCGACATCATAAAAATGGGGCAGGTTTTGCTCTTTGACGAAGGCCCGCAGCACATCCACATTGCGGTTGGCCATGGCATCGGCGGTGAAGATGTAATGATCGGGGATGATGACGACTTTATCCCGGTCCCAAACCTTGGCGTTTTTGCCAAATTGCTTGTGAAAAACCCCAATTGTTCCGGGCCCGCAAACATCGTGGGTCATCAAAACATCAACATCAACCCAAATGTTTTCCCCGGGGGCCACTCGGTCCCTTTGGGCGTGTTTTGCTAGAATTTTCTCTGTTAAGGTCATTCCCGCCATAATTTCGCTCCTGCCCAAGTTTCCTACCCTGTATTATAAGATCATTGGCCCCAATTCCCAAACCCGGTTCGGTATGATTTCCAAACGCCAATTTCAGATCATCACCCTTGGCTGTAAAGTCAACCAGTACGAATCGCAGTTTGTTCGGGAACTCTTGGAACATGCGGGTTGGACCCAGACGGATTCTGGGCAAAATGACCTCTGTGTTGTAAACACCTGTACAGTAACCCACGAGGCCGATGCCAAAGGGCGCCAAGCCATTCGTCGAATTCATGCCGAAAATCCCAAGGCCGATCTGGTGGTGATGGGTTGCTTTGCTACCCGAGACCCTAATGCGGTTGCTCAACTTCCCGGGGTTACCAAGGTCATTACAGACAAAACCAAACTCGCGGAAGAGTTGGCTCCTTTTGGCGTTTTGCCCACGCTTCAGGGAATTAGTCGATTTGATGACCACCAGCGGGCCTTTGTCAAAGTTCAAGATGGCTGCCTTCTCAATTGCAGCTATTGCATCATCCCCTCGGTACGCCCGGGAATGCGAAGCCGAAGCATAGCGGACATTGCCTTAGAGGTTTCTCGTTTGGCCGAGGCAGGGTATCAGGAAATGGTGCTTACCGGCATCCATTTGGGACACTATGGCCTCGATTTGAGCAAGGGTCTTCCCAAGGACAAATGGAGCCGCCTTTGGCATTTGATGGAAAATCTTGACGCCTTGCCGGGGGATTTTCGCATTCGGCTTTCAAGCCTCGAAGCCGCCGAGGTGCGGGAAGATTTCCTCAAAGCCTTAAAGCAATGTAAACGGGTTGTTCCGCATTTACATCTCTGTTTGCAGGCGGGCTCCGATAAAATTCTGACCGCTATGAGGCGACGCTATCGGCGAGATTCGTTTTTGGACAATTGCCAAAGGGTGCGCGAAGTCCTTGATACCCCGGCCCTAACCACGGATGTTATTTACGGATTTCCGGGGGAAACCGATCAGGACTTTGAAGACACCGTTGATGTTTGCCAAAAGGCGGGTTTTTGTAAGGTCCACCTATTTGCCTATAGCCCTCGAAAAGGGACCGACGCCGCACTTTTGCCGGAAACCGTGGAACCCAAAATCAAGGCGGCCCGGCGCAAAAGGTTGCTCGAAGTCGAGGCCGTTCTTGTCGAAAAATTCCAAACCCAAATGGTGGGGCGGGTCCTAGATGTCTTGGTGGAACAACCGTTGGAGAACCGGCCAGGTTGGGTTCGCGGAACTTCCTGTCGTCATCTCCAGGTCGGGTTCGAGGGGGTTTATTGGGCATTGAAAAAACAACGATTTCCCATTCGCATAAACAAGATCGAAAAGGGGCTCCTTGTGGGAGATCCCATCCCTATTGACGAACCATTTGCGCCACTCAGCCAAGGATCCAAATTGCGTCGGCTGGCCCTTGAAACCGTATCGTTGGGTTGAGACTTGTCGGGGACAAGACTTGGGATCCTA
>SIAL01000267.1 GCA_009691815.1 Gemmataceae bacterium
AATGTTTTGGATTCATAAGGGCATTTGGGTTGGCCTCACCACCCCTAGCGTGGTAAACTATAACTACCTCCCTTGACTTTTCCTACCTTTGGGCGGTTCCTTGTGACCAAAATCAAAACTGCATTCTTTTTTGCACTACTCTATGGTTTCGCTTTTGCTGCCTCGGCCATGGCGGATGATCCCCTATTGCCCCAGGAAACTTCCATAGAAAAGGCCATCGATCATTACATTGGGGCAAACTGGAAAGACAAAAATATCAAGCCCGGCCAAACCGCCGACGATTTCACTTGGCTAAGGCGTATCACCCTTGATTTGGTTGGGAGGATCCCCACCCCATTGGAGGCACGCTCGTTTGCTCAAGATAAGGATCCGGCCAAAAAGACAAAAACCATAGACCTTTTGATGAAATCGTCCGGGCACATCCGGCACCAAGCTAGGGAATTTGAATACCTCCTTATGAATGGCACCAGAGGTCAATTGGTTGCCTATTTGGGAAAAGCCCTTGGGGAGAATCGGCCTTGGGACAAAATCTTCCGGGAACTCTTGGTGGCCGATGAATCCAACGCCAATGCCAAAGGGGCTTCAGAATTCCTAAAAGTCCGGGTTAACGACCTAGATCGCCTTACCAATGATGTCAGTGTGGCGTTTTTCGGCGTAAATGTTTCTTGTGCCCAGTGCCATGATCACCCTGTGGTTCACGATTGGAAACAGGATCATTTTTTCGGGATGAAATCCTTCTTCTCCCGAACCTATGAAGTGGGAACCTTTCTTGCGGAGCGAGAGTACGGGGTTGTCCGGTTCCTCCCCAACAAAGGGAAAGAAAAGCAGGCCGATTATATGTTCCTGACCGGAAAGAAAGTGGCTCCCCCCGGGCTAACGGAACCCTCCAAGGACGAGCAGAAAAAAGAAAAAGAGAAGGTCGAGAAGTGGAAAAAGGAGAAGACTCCACCGCCCAAGGCCAAAGTCTCCACTCGAGCCATGTTGGTGGACCTTGCGCTTTCACCAAAAGAACAAGGCTTCCTTTCTCGAGCCATTATCAACCAACTTTGGAGCCGCTTTTATGGTCAAGGGCTGGTAATGCCTTTGGATCAAATGCACTCTGAAAACCCAGCCAGCCACCCAGAACTCCTTGCTTGGCTTGATCGGGATTTTGTGGCGCATCATTTTGACCTCTCCCGTTTGGTTCGGGGCATGGTTTCAAGTGAGACTTACGCCCTCTCTAGCAAGTATACCGAAGGGGGAAGTAGTCCTCTTGCCAAGGATTTTGCCGTAGCCCGTTTGCGCCCCTTAACTCCTATGCAATTGGCGATCGCCCTCCGGCAGGCGGGCCAGATCATCTCCCTAAAGGATCTGGAGAAAAAAACCGAAGAAGTGGACCGGGGAGCCCGCGGCTTGGCGGAACAGTTTCAGTACCCAAATGAGAATTTTCAAATTGGGGTGACCGAAGCCCTTTTCCTTTCCAATAGTTCCCGTTTTCAAAATGAATGCCTTCCCGAAGGCAATGACAAGCTGGTAACCGCCATGGTTAAAGAAAAATCCTTGGTAGAAAAAGCGGATATGGCGATTTTTTCCGTGTATGCCCGCCCGGGAACACCTGAGGAAAAATCGGCCATTGCCGACTATTTGAAAAACCATGGCAAAAATGAATTGGCTGCCTATAGACAGGTCGTTTGGTCCCTGATGGCAAGTCCGGAATTTCGATTTAATCACTAGCCGAGGTCTGGTTCCATGAGCAATCCCATTTTGTGTGGATCCGAAGAGCAAAAATGGTCCCGTAGGAAGTTTCTGACAACCTCCGCGGGAATTGCCGGGGTTCCCTTGTTGGCTCAGGAGTCGCTCTCCAGAGAACTAAAAAAACAGGGAAAAAGTGTCATCCTATTGTGGCTGGCCGGTGGATCCAGCCAGTTGGAAACTTGGGATCCAAAACCGGGTGTCATAACCGGAGGCCCGTTCCAGGCCATTCAGACCTCCACTCCGGGTGTGTATATTTCCGAACTCATGCCCAAGATGGCCAAGCGTTTCAAGGATACTTGCATAATAAGGTCATTGAACACCAAAAACGGTGACCATGGCGGGGGTGCCCAATTGATGATGCGGGGCCGCCGTGATGAGGCCTCGTTAAAATATCCGGACATGGGAGCGGTCCTTGCCAAGGAATTGGGAAACCCCCAAAGTCAGGTCCCGGATTATGTTTCATTCTTCCTCCAAACCGAAGGTAGGGATTTTTCCGGTTCTGGCTTTCTTGGCCCGCGCTACAGCCCCATGGAACTTTCAAAAAGTGTCCAACCCGAAAATATTGATCGCCCCGACCATATTAGCACTTCCGATTTTATTGACCGAATGGCACTCCGTGACCTTTGGAGTACCCAATTCGAAAAGGGGCGCTCTTCGGGAGTATTGGCAAGTCATCAACAGGCCTATGGGCGCGTTAAGGGCTTAATGGATAGTAAAAAGCTATTCGATGTTTCGCTGGAACCACAAAAGGTCCGGGATCGCTTCGGCCCTACTCAATTTGCGGAACAAGTGCTCATTGCCCGCCGCCTCGCCGAAGCCGGAGTCCCCTTTATTCGGGTGGCCCGGGCATGGTGGGACAGCCACGGTCAAAATTTTGAAACCCATCAGGAAATGGTCCCCGAACTCGACCATGTCATGGCCGCCTTGCTCGACGACCTCGAAGAACGAGGGATGTTGAAAAACACCTTGGTGATCACCTTGGCGGAATTCGGAAGGACCCCCTCCATCAACTCCAGCTTGGGTAGGGACCATTTCGCCTCCGCCTGGAGCACCACTTTGTCAGGTTGCGGCATTGTTGGCGGATCGGTTTACGGAAAAACCGATGCCAAGGGAGAAAAGGTTGCCGATGGGGAAATTGGGGCTGCCCGCCTTTTGGCCACCATTTACCGGGCCCTTGGGATTAACCATCAGAAAAACTACTATGTTGGCTCCCGCCCGGTCCCCTTAACCGATCCTGAAACCCAGCCTGTTAAAGAAGTTCTAGCTTAAGAGGACAATATCCATGAACTTTACTTCCATAAAAACAGCTAAAAATCATGGCCGCCAAGATATTCTCTTCGGAGTTGCTAGGATTCCAAACACCAACAAGGCCTATGTTGGCGGTAGTGATTTCAAAATTCACGAAGTCGATTTTGACCAAGCCAAACCGGAATTGCGTGAGTTTGGCGGCCATTCAAGCTACATTACTTCGCTTTTGTTGGCGGATGGTGCTCTGGTTTCCGCGGGTTACGATGGAAAAATGATATGGTGGAAGACGGCTACGGGCGAAAAATTCCGCTCCGTTGATGCGCATAAAAAATGGATCCGACGAATCATTCTCTCCCCGGATGGCAAAACGATCGCCAGTGTGGCGGATGATATGGCTGTCCGACTTTGGACCACTCAGGGCAAGTTGATTCGCGAAATGACCAACGAACATAAGCCTTTGACACCCACCAATTTCCAATCAATGCTCTACGCTTCGGCGTTTTCACCGGATGGTAAATTCCTCGCTACCGCCGACAAAATTGGGCATATCGTAGTTTGGGAAACCGCCTCCGGGAAGAAAGTAGCCACCATGGAGGCTCCCATTATGTACACCTGGGATCCCACCGCCAGAAGGCATTCCATCGGAGGCATTCGGTCGGTTGCGTTTTCCCCGGATGGCAAAAGTTTGGCGGTCGGGGGCACCGGAAAGATTGGCAACATCGACCACCTGGAAGCCAATGCCCGTATTGAGGTCTTTTTGTGGGAAAAGGCGGAACGGACCGCCGAGTTGGTTTCAGACAAACACAAGGGTTTAGTCGAACACCTCGAATACCACCCCAAAGAAGGGTGGCTTCTCGGGGCCGGTGGCGCTGGGGAAGGATTCCTTCTTTTCGCTGATACCAAGGAAAAGAAATTCCTTCATCAAGAAAAAGTCCCAATGAATGTGCATGCCTTGGCTTCTGGCAATGCTTTAAAATCCATAATGGTTGTCGGCCACCAACGGATGGTCCTCTTCCAAATGGAAGGGTAATCCCAAAAAGCAGAGTCTTCGAATTTTTCTCTTATCGTTCTAGGGACCGTATCACCCAAAACGGTCCCCAATCCATTCTGACTTCAGGTTAAAGGCTAAAACCAAACGGTTCCTTATTTCATTCCCAGCATGGATTGAATCATTGGCAGATACCTTGGATTAGACGAAATGTTGTTGTGATTCGTTCCCGGGATAACTTCTAGAGTTGCTATCCCCCTTTCAAATCGCTCAAACAGGCGATCCGTACTCGATTTGGGAATAACCTCATCCCATTCCGCGGCAATCAAAAGTGTTGGCATTGAAATCGCCTCGGCATACTTCCATGATTCAAACTTGTCGATCAATAAGGCACCCACCGGAAGAAAAGGGAACCGCCTAGCGGCTATTTCCAGAATACTAAAAAATGGGGTAACCAGTATCAATGCCGATGCCGGGCGTTGGGAGGCAACCTGAATCGCCACCCCGGATCCAAGGCTCCGGCCAATCACAGCCACCTTGTCATGTTTGGTAACGACCTGATCGAATAGGGCCAAAGCATCCTGCTGAATGAACTCTTCGGATGGTGAACCCGAACTGCCTCCATAGCCACGATAATGGGTTAAGTAGATTGCATGATTAGGAAACGCAGCGGAAAACAAGGGGAGGTTGGCTGAAACATCTTCGCCATTACCCCCAAAATAAAGGATTGCATTAGGACTATTCGCATCCCGTTTTGTAATGACCAATTCGGCACCGGGCACTTGAAGTTTAAGGGTAACTTCAGGCCCGGTCAGGGTTCTGGCTCTTGGGAAGTAAAGTAAATTTCGCTGAAAAAAGAACATGCCCGCGCACAATGCCAAATAACCTAGCAAAAGCACCAACCCACCTGGAATCAAAACCCGGTTAATTCGAAGCAAGCGGTTCCCCCGGGCGTTTGCCCTTGGGGGATTCACATCAAAATTGTCAGGAGGTAATCCTACCATGGAATTCTCTCGGATGGAATCCGTTTTGCCTTTTGAGGTTTGGTAAAATCGTTGTTGCTTTTGAAAATGTACGATTCAGGCGTAAATGGCCAATCCAAAACCGTTGCCAATAGGCATCTATTCCGCCGTGAAGGATATTCCGGGGGCCTGTTTGTATA
>SIAL01000268.1 GCA_009691815.1 Gemmataceae bacterium
ATTGTTGGCCGCCCGAATGTGGGCAAATCCTCTTTGCTGAATGCCCTAGTACGCAAACGAATCTCCATTGTTGATCCCACAGCTGGGGTAACCCGGGACAGGGTAACCTTTCCTATGGAGCATAACGACATCCCCTTTGACCTCTGCGATACGGGAGGGATGGGAATTCAGGATGTGGACAACTTGACCGAGGAGGTGGAAAACCAAATTCGCTTCGGGATGGATGCAGCCGTTGCCTTGCTATTTGTGGTTGATGGCAAATCCCCCATGACCAAATTGGATTATTTGGTGGCAGATCGCATTCGGTCCTCGGGCAAACCTATTTTGTTGGTAATCAACAAATGCGATCACCCGGAGCAAGATATTCAATCGGCGGAATGGATGCGGGCGGGATTTGGTCAATTTGTGTGCGCCAGCGCCCAACAAAGCCGCGGTCGGGACGAAATATTGGGCTGGATTGGCAAGCACCTTCCCAAAAATGGGGAAAAAAGACAAGAAACCGCCATAACCATTGCTCTGGTTGGGCGTCGCAATTCAGGCAAAAGCACCTTTCTCAACTCTTTGGTGGGTTCCGAAAGAATGATTGTCAGCGAGGTTGCGGGAACCACCCGTGATAGCGTTGATATTCACATGGAGCGCGACGGCCAATCCATTGTCGTGATTGACACCGCCGGCGTTCGGAAGCGCAAAAGCGTTAAAGGGGATATTGAGTTTTACAGTTTAAAGCGCGCCCAACGGGCAATAAAGCGCGCTCATGTGACACTTCATTTAATGGACTCCAGTATCCCCATTAGCCGAGTGGATAAACAGTTAGCGGACTTTGTTTTGGAACTGGGTAAACCGGTGATTTTTGTGGCCAACAAATGGGACCTTATGGCCCCCCGGCCCACCGGGGATTATGCCGACTACCTTCACAAGATTTTTTCCTTCCTAGATTTCGTTCCCGTGGCGTTCACCACTGCCAATACCGGTCGGAACTTGGAAGCGGTGATCCATTTGGCCCGCCATCTCAATAAACAAGCCGGGCATAGAGTTACCACGGGTGAGCTCAATCGAGTCATTCACGAAGCCCTTGCAACCAATCCCCCCCCGGTTCGGAGATTTCGGAGGGCAAAAATCTATTTTGCCACCCAAACGGAAGTCCATCCCCCCACCATCATTTGCTTTACCAACGGGCCTGATTTAATCGAAGAGCCCTATCAAAAATACCTTATCCGGGAAATCCGGAACAAACTAGCCTTTAACGATGTCCCCATCCGGCTCCTTTTCCGTGGCCGCGAAGGGTTGAACAAAGATGATAAGGAGGAGCCGAAGGAGGGATCCATTCCCGATGATGCCCAAATCGAAAAAGCAACGGGAATAACGCCTTTGGATCCAAAGGCTAAGTTACCTATCAAACGGATTCGCAAAGGTCCGCCCAAAAAACCGGATAAGGCCCGTAAAAACAAAGAAACACCCGGAAAACCGGGCGTTTGGAAAGGTCTATGACCTAGGATTTTGGGAATAGGGGTTTTTAATTTCCCAACCTTCGTAGGCAGGTTTCAACCGATTTCCTAACATCCGGATCCTGGTCTTTTACCATGGATCGGATTTTGGTTTCGGCCCCTTTTAAGGCGTCAGGTCCCATGGAACTCAAAGCTCTCAGGCAAGCCCACCTTACAAAAGGATCCGAATCTTCCAACTGACTTGTAATTTCCTTGGCCGCCGGGGTGGCAAGGGTTCCTAGGCCTTCCAAAACATCAATGGCGGCCCGGCGCACTCGAATATCCGGGTCACGCAAGGCTTCCACCAAAGTCGGTACAGTACCCCGAATGGGTGACGCTAAAACATCGGGAAAATCAAGCCCGAGGGCCTCACCCTGACGAATTCGCTTGATTCGTATTCCCGCCAATTCATCCAAAGTCCGTTGACAATTAAGCCGAACCTGGGAATTTCGATCAACCAGGCCCATTCCAAGGGCTGGCAAATGGGCCGTCCATGCTTGAAGCAGTGGATCCAACTCCATCCACTCGGTTTGCATCAGACGACGGATTTCCGCCTGATCCACTCCAGCCAACGCCTGACTCGGATCCGTGATCATGGAACTGAAAAGGGATGCGGTTAACCTAAGTGTGTCGGAACTGAGGATTCGAACTTGTGATTGGGAATCCTTAAGGCAAATCAATGCCACGGGAATCAGTTTGGCCGCATGTTTGGAAACGGCTTCCCTTCTTAGGTGGACAGGATGATTTGTGCCCCTAGCCAAATTTCCCGGAAGCTGAAGCCTAAGCAGCGTGTCGATACTCTCCGCTGCGGCTAGGCGGATTTCCGGGATGGGATCGGCAATGAGTTCCGTTAGGATTGGCAACATCAAATCGGCGTCGGCATGGATCTTGGCAAGGGTCATGAGGGCCAACCGGCGGGTTTCCACCGGCCCGCTTTTCACCAACCGAGTCACATCGGGAGCAATATGCTGAATCAATTCTCCCACCATGGTCGATTCATCGGCTTGCCTTGAAAGGTCCGGCAATTTATCCAAAAGGAACAAAATTTTATTTTGGTTTTTGGATTGCAAAACCGCTTTGTATTCGGTTTCAAGTTGTTTTCCCAAAACGGCCCGAGCCTTTTTGTCCGAACTTGAGGAGAGGAGGTCGGGCTGTTGGTCCCGCCACTCGGAAAGCAAAAATGCCTCTCTTCTTTCACGGATGTTTTGCAGGCCTTCCATCGCCTTGGTTAACCTTTGAGTGCGGGCCTCCGGTGATTCCCCCACATGCCTAAGGGCGGTTCGAACGGCCTCCACCGATTCGGGCAATGGCCCAAATTGGGCGCAAAGGGTAACCCCCGTCCCTATCCAAAACCCCAAACATGCAATTAATGCCTTCGGGCGAAGGATGGCGAAATGCCCTGTTAGGGACGATTGATCCTTTAGGGACGATTGATCCTTAGGGGCGGAAATGAAACGGAATAGCTTGCGGGATTTCATGATAAAACCTTGCCCAATAGGGCGCGGGGCCTTGTTAAGACCATCTTCCAATCAACGCCTATAACCACTTAGGGGCCACAAAACCAAGGTCACTTTAATGCCTTACCGGGAGATCCGTACTTATGAACCTAAACAATGCCGAATTACAGGTGCCGATGGAGGCCTCCAACGGCCAAACAACCTACCTTCGCGATCTTCCCAAACCATTATTGTTAATTGTGTTACGACATTTCACTTGAATCGCCTGTTGGGATCACCTGGTTCAGGTGAATGCCTTGTTGGAGGGCAGGTTGGGGCCAAAACCTACCCTTGCGGCTCTGGTCGCAACCAGAAAGGGAGAGATCGCCCAAGCTCCATTGCAAAACATCCTCTGGTTTTCGGACCCAACCAAAAAAATCCATGAGGCTTTGGACTTGGGGAGGACCCATTGGTGGGTGTTTTTCAAACCCCATGTGCTTTCGGGGTATGGAAAGGCGTTGTTCCGAAGAGGATTCCCCAAAATATCGGCCAAGGGGGAGGATTTGTTGCAGTTGGGAGGAGATTTTCTTTGGGATGGGCAGGGAAACTTGATTTGGGCCCACCGAAGCAAAGATCCCGCGGACAGGCCCCATCTTGCTCTATTGGAAAGCCAATTGAACCTGCTTTCCTGGAATTAATCGAGTCATTCCTCGGGTTCAATTACCTCGATGCCCGCGTCTTCCAGAGCCTTCAGAATTTGGTCCAAAAGCTCGGGATTATTAGGGGATTGTTGGATTGCCTCAGAAACTTGGGCAAAGCTTAAATGGCCTTGGGATTTGCCAAGGGCCAACAAGGATCCGACTGCTGATGCTACTTTCCGCATACTGGGGCCTCCACGGAGCGCTTTTGTGGCGGATGGGATGAAGGATAAACCTTCATCCCATTCAAATTTTAGAAATCTCCCAAGTTTGGGAACCATCCTTCGGTCCAAGATCTAAATAATTTAGAAGAATCCTTGTCCGCCAATCCACAACAACGGGTGTTCCGTCATAGTGATGTAGCCAAAACCGAACGAGCCATGCCTTGAGCTTTGACGAGCTGTCCCAAAGTGGGGTTTCGCCCATTGGAAACCTCCCCCTAGGGGCAACGCCTGATGCGATAAAAGCACTTGCCGCGCGATTGGAAGGGTTATTTCAATCCATGCGGGACGAGTTGGTTAGCAGCCTTTGCCTGATTCTAGGAAACCGGGATGATGCCATGGATGTGGCCCAAGAGGCGTTCCTTCGCTGCTGGAAAAACCGGGACAAGCTCCACGAGGTGGGAAATCACAAGGCATGGATTTTCCGGGTCGGGATCAATGCGGCCAAAGATTTAAGGCGAAGTGCTTGGCGGCGAAAATCCCGCCCGATGCTTGCCGATGAGGCGATGCCTCCGACCAAAACAGAAGGGATTCCCGAGGCCATCGAGGCCGGGGAGGACCGCGCTAGACTTAGAATTGCGGTGAAACAGTTAAAACCCTTGGAGAAAGAGGTCTTTCTCATGCGCCAAAACGGCGACCTTACCTTGGAAGAAATTGCCCATGAGCTTGGTCGCCCCGTGGGAACGGTGAAAACCCAACTTCGGTCCGCCCTTGGGAAACTTCGCATTGCCCTAGGTGAACCGGACCGAAAAACGAAAGGAGGAAACGAGGAATCATGAATTGCCAAACCGCAAAACCTCTCCTTTTGGATTATGTTTATGGCGCCCTTGAAAGCGTTGAAAGCCAACCTCTTGAACAGCACCTAACAGGCTGTGGCCCATGCCAACAAGCTTTGGTTTGGACGAAAAGTTGCCAAATAAAACTTAAACAAGCCTCATTGGAAGCGTTTCCCGAGCTCCAATTCCAAGCCGAAACCCTGTTGAACCCGCTCCTTTCTGCCCCACCTGTTAAGGCCAGAAAATGGTCAAGCTCTCGATGGGCCTTTTTGGTTGCAGCTGCGGTCCTTATCCTCCTTTTCCCCGTTTGGTTCCTGTTTTTGAATCAAGAAAATGGCCAAGGTCCTAGAGGACAGGAATTTGTATTTGCCGATCAAGATGGACGAAAAACCGGGCTGGAACTTGCTCAATTGGAGTTGGTTTTTAAGGAAGCGGTAGCCCTTGCCAAGGATCCCAATCGGGTGGATCAGGCCCAATCCAACTTCTCC
>SIAL01000004.1 GCA_009691815.1 Gemmataceae bacterium
TCGGCGGGTGGCATGGGCATCCGCCTCGATGCGGGGAGTGCCTATAGCGGGGCGGTGATTGTTCCTTACTACGATTCCCTTTTGGTGAAGGTTACCGCGCGAGGCAGCCGGTTCGAGGAAACAAGTCGGCGAATGTTACGCACGCTAAACGAATTCCGTGTTCGCGGCGTGAAGACCAACATACCCTTCCTCATCAATTTGGTGAGTCATCCCTTTTTTCTTGCCGGGGAATGCACAACTCGCTTTATTGACCAAACACCCGGGCTTTTCGATCTTTTGGCGAGAAAAGATCGAGCCACAAAACTAATCCGATATATTGCCAATGTAATCGTAAACGGCCACCCGGATGTTCCGAAAGCCACCCTCCGTCAAGGAAGATTTCGACCGGTGGAACCACGGGTTCCAATACTTACCAATAGCCCTGAGAGCACAACCGACTGGCGGGGGAGATTTCTAGCGATTGGTGCCGAAAAATTCGCACAAGAGGTTCGCCAACACAAACCCCTGCTATTCACCGACACCACTATGCGGGATGCCCACCAATCGCTCCTTGCAACCCGCATGCGCACGCACGATATGACCCGAATTGCCGAATTTTACGCGACAAAAATGAACTGGCTCTTTTCCCTTGAAATGTGGGGGGGGGCGACATTTGACGCATCCATGCGCTTTCTAAAGGAATCGCCATGGGACCGACTTGATAAACTCCGCAAATCCATTCCAAACATCCTGTTTCAAATGCTCCTTCGTTCGGCAAGCGCCGTAGGTTACACCAATTACCCTGACAATGTTGTCCATGCTTTTGTGAAAGAGGCCTATCAGGCCGGCATTGACATTTTCCGTTGCTTTGACGCCTGTAACGGGCTGCCCAATCTAACTCTGGGGATTGAGGCGGTTCGAGCCACGGGTGGCATTTGCGAGGCCGCGATTTGCTATTCTGGCGACATTGAAGACCCCAGTCGTACCAAATATTCCCTTAACTATTATGTCCACTTGGCTCGTGAGCTGGAAAAACGAGGTGCCCATTTCCTTGCGATCAAGGATATGGCGGGTATTTGCAAACCTTTCGCCGCCGCCAAACTGGTAAAAACACTCAAACAGGAAGTGGGTTTGCCTATTCATTTCCATACCCATGATTGTGCCGGAGGGCAGGTGGCAACGCTTGTTTCCACGGCCGAGGCCGGGGTGGATATTGTCGATGCCGCCGCCGCCAGCATGGCGGGCAATACCAGCCAACCCAGTCTCCATGCACTCATCGAAGCCCTTCGGTTTCATGAACGGGGAACCAAGGCACCCATCGACGACCTCCAGACCATGGCCGACTATTGGGAAGGCGTCCGCAAACTGTACTACTCCTTTGAATCGGGCCAAAACTCCCCCGCCTCGGATATTTACCAAAACGAAATGCCCGGGGGCCAAGCAACAAACCTCATGCAACAAGCAACCGCGGTTGGCCTAGGGGGCCGATGGCGAGAAGTTTGCAAAACCTACTCCGAGGTTAATCAACTTTTTGGTGATATTATCAAAGTTACCCCCACCTCCAAAGTGGTTGGTGACATGACACTTTTCCTCTTGAGTAACAGCCTAAAAACATCGGATGTAATGGACCCCAACAGGGAACTTTCCTTTCCCGAATCGGTTGTTGAATTTTTTGAAGGACGATTGGGTGAGCCCCCCGGAGGCTTTCCTTTGGAATTGCAAAGGCGCATCCTGCGTGATCGTAAACCCGTTCAGGGGCGGCCCGGTGCCTCTTTGGCCCCGGCCAATTTCGAAGCGGCCCGAACCCACTTGGCCGGGCCACTTGGCGGTATGCCCTCCAATAGGGAGGTGGTTACCCATTTCCTTTACCCCAAAGTGTTTGACGAACTCCTGATTCACCAAGCCGAATATTCCGACACCAGTGTCCTACCATCGCTTGTGTTTTTTCAGGGTATGGAACCGGGTGACGAGGCCAGCATTGAAATCGAACCGGGAAAAACCCTTTTCCTTCGCTTTCTCACCATTGGGGATCCAAGGCCGGACGGATCTAGGACGGTGTTTTTTGAACTTAATGGTCAACCACGGGAAGTGGTTGTTTCCGATAAAGCCCTTGCCGACAAAGCCCCTGCAAGGGTCAAGGCCGAACCGGGAGATACAACTCAATCTGGGTCTCCTATGTCTGGTTTGGTTAGCCAAATACTCGTCTCTCCCGGCGACAAGGTCCAAATAGGCCAACCGTTGTTTGTTTTGGAAGCCATGAAAATGGAAACAACCGTAAGGGCGGAATGCGCGGGAATTGTCCAATCCCTCCTTGTAATGGCAGGGGCACAAGTGGTTGGCCAAGATCTTGTCGTGAGGTTGACCAAGTCTTCCTAAGATATATTCCTAGGGATTGCGGTTGGTCTAGGCTGGGAAGATTTCAGCCAGAAATGGCGAACCAAAGGGGGTCATTATGTCCAAATTGACAATGGTAAAGGGGCCCGAAGAGGGAAGAGTTCAAGAGTTGATTAAGGATAGCGTGGTTTTTGGTCGTCAGGCCACTTGCGATGTTGTGATACCTGTCACTTCTGTAAGTCGCGAACATGCTTTTATGCACAAGGCCGATGGTCTCTACCATCTACTCGACAAAGGCAGCCGAAACGGAACAACGGTTAATGGGGAAAAAGTGCCAAGTGACGGGCAGGGAAGGGCCCTTCGCCACGGGGACCTGATTCAAATATGCGAAGTGGAATATTTGTTCGAGGATCCCTCCAAAGGACCAATAAGCTCCCCGGGTTCTGAAGCGATCGAAACCAGTTCGATTCCCGATGAAGACGAGAATACCTGTGTTAATGAAATCTTAAAGCAAACGACGCAGCAGATTTTGGACACCCAACCCGCGGAGAAACTGCGCCTCCTTTTGGATATCACCGGAGCATTCAGCAAAACCCTCGAACTAGATACTTTGCTACCCAAAATCGCCGACCAAATGTTTCAACTTTTCAAACAAGCGGACCGTTGTTTCCTAATTATTGCCGATGATTCAACACCCCCTAAATTGATGCCAAAATTGGTCAAATCGCGCAAACCACAAGATGAGGCCAATGCCCGATTTTCCCGAACCATTGTCCGGAAGTGCATTGAATCCGGTCAGGCATTTTCCGCGGATGATGCCAGCCGATCCGAAGAGGTCGGTTTGAGTCAATCGGTCGTCGACTTCCGCATTCGTTCCGTTATGTGCGTGCCCCTGGTTGGAGTAAATGGCAAGCCATTTGGTGTGGTGCAATTGGATACTCAGGACCGTTCCAAGCGGTTTACCCAAGACGACCTAAAGCTCCTTTGGGGTGTTGCCACCCAAGCCGCGATTGCCCTCGACAATAGCAGGCTCCACGAACAATCCATTACCGAGGAACGAAGTCGGGCCGCAATGGATTGTGACCTTCGGCTGGCCCAACAAGTTCAGTTCAGTTTTCTTCCAAGGGAAGAAGCCCAAGTCGATGGATATGAATTCAAAGCCTATTACAAGGCTGCAAAGGAAGTTGGCGGAGATTATTACGGCTATATCCCCCTTTCGGGTGGCCGAATGGGGGTTACCATTGGCGATGTGGCGGGAAAGGGTGTGGCGGCGGCTTTAATTATGGCCAAAGTTTCCTCTGAAACCCGCTATGTTTTGTCTACCGAGCCCGACTTGCCTACGGCGGTGGCGAAACTCAATGATGAACTTTACCCTTATCTGGATAACCTCCAAAAGTTTGTAACTTTTGAAGCCTGTATCCTAGATCCGAAATCCCATCAATGGTCCATTTGTAATGCCGGCCATATGATTCCGCTTCTGATTCGAAAGACCGGCGGTCCTATTGAGGATGTGGTCCATGCCGACATTACCGGCATTCCCTTGGGTATCATGGAAGGTATGACCTTTGAGTATGCGACCTTTACTCTGGAACCGGGTGATCAAATTCTCTTTTATAGTGATGGTGTCAGCGAATCCATGAGCGCCAATGGAGTCGCATTTGGCATGGATAAAATGAAAGAAGTCATCCAATCGGTAAAAGATCCCACTCCAAAAACCGTCGTGGAACGGCTTTTAGGAGCGATCAATCAGCACACCGTTGGCCGCCAATATCCCCATGATGACATCACCATTGTTTGCTGCGGGAGAAAAGCCTAATGGGCTTTCCGACTGATTTCAGACAATCCATTGAGATTTCAACACCTTTGGGATCTCAACAACCAAGATTTTCCAACGCTTCCTCCGAACCCGCATTAGCCGATCCCGTCCTTGTCATTAATCCAAGGATCCAACCTCGATACCATGTAATCCTTCTCAATGACGATGATCACACCTATCGTTATGTGATAGAAATGATGCTGATTGTTTTTGGCCACCCCCCGGAAAAAGGGTTCTTAATTGCAAAGGAGGTCGACAAGGCGGGCAGGGCCATTTGCCTTACCACTTCCTTGGAACATGCGGAATTTAAACAAGAACAGGTCCACGCCTACGGAGCGGATCCTTACTTTGGTCCTAAGTGTAAAGGGTCCATGACAGCGGTTCTAGAACCCGCCGAATAAAGAAGTCCGCCCAAACCAACAGGGGCAAACATTATGTTCCAGGTCGCTTTACCCTGGGGGCGACTGGCAGGTTTAAGTTTTTCTGTTTGTCCGCCTGCCCCTGGTGAATGGCAGCCAATTTGGAATCACCCATTTTTTTATAGGCTGTGGCTAAACTCTGATGAATGCTAGGCGTTGGCCCCATGTTGGTTAATGCGAATTCCAAATCAGTAATCGCTTCTTTCCATTGCCCTAGAAGGAGATGAATCTGTCCACGGGTTTCACGAAAGTGTGGATTACCCGGGTTCATGGTTACCGCTTGGGCGGATATTTCCAATCCACGCTTTAGATCCCGTGGAGACTCGTTGGAAAGATACCAAGCCAAGTTGTTGCACACCTCGGGTAATTTGGGATTTGCCTGATAGGCAAGGTCAAAATGAAGTCTGGCCAAATCGGTTCGACCCTTGCGATGGGCTTCTGTTCCCAAAAGAAGGTGAACCATATCAGGCACCGTGCCCTTGGAAAGAAGTTCTTCAAGTCGGGCATTTATGGCATTGTTCGTATCGACACCCAAACGCAATCCTTCTTCCATTCGTAAAAGGATTAGGGGATTGCTTGGATCCACCAGCAAGCCTTTACTCACTAAGGCCAAATAGGCCCCAAAGTCCGGATCGGGCTTGTTTAGGGCTGCGGCCATTTGCAGGGCAAGCGTTGTTCCCAATTCGCTTCGGAGAATTTCAGAAGGCTTGCTTTGAAAAGCAACAGATAAAAGGTCCGCGGCTTCTTGATGTTTCCCTTGTAGGTTGCTGATGTCCGCAACCGCTCGAATGAGTTCCTCGTTGTCGGAGTATTGTTTGAGCTTGGATCGAAGAGGCGATTCCGCCAATTTAAGTAGGTCCAATGTCTTTTGTTTTTGAGTTGCCACCAAACCTCTAGCCAATCGGACACAAAGTTCCGGGCGCAAAGAAACAACCGCCACGACAAATGGATGCGCTTCATTCCATTGATTGTTATCCAACAAAACCTCCGCCAAATCAGCTCGGGCTTCAAGGTTTTTGGGATTTCCGGCAATTGCCTTCGCCAAATGGTTGATTGCTTTGGCTCGTTTCACAGGATCCTTGGTCGGGTCGAGTAAAAGACGCTTGGCAAGTAACAAATGAGCATGATCGAAACCAAAGCTTTCATTATCCAAGGGCGCTAACCCTTCAAGGATTGCCACGGATTCCGCAAATCGTTTTTGCGCTTCCATCAATAAGGCAAACCGAAAGCGAATCATCGGATCGTCCGGTTCGATCACCATTAGGGCATCAAGGGAAAGTTCAATCCTTTGGACATTACCCTCCTTGATGGCCTTTTCCAAATGAGTGTAATAATACTGTGAGTCAACTACGGAGCTAAAACCAAAAAAACAAACCAGCATCGCAGAAATCAAAAAAAACAAAACAGCAATCGTGGCAAGCCACCGTGGGGCACACGAGTAGACCATTTCCGAAGCAAGGGAAAAAAGCCCCGGTCCGTTATTTGCCTTGGTCATGGCTTAATTACTCCGGTTAATTGAGGGCCATTTGCCAATGGTTTCCCTTGCCGCTTCGTATAAGTCCCGAAGGTCGGTTTTCTGTTGACCTGAAAGTTCATGATTGGTTTGACAACTCAATTGAATTTGAAAATTATCTCCGTGAGGATTTGTGCCACCAAGGGAATAAAAGTTTTCTGAAATTCTGTTTTTTGCGGAACCCCAATAACGGGCTAGGGCGGTCTCAAATTGAAGCCAATTTCCCCTTGTGTCAACATGACCAAAAAGGAGGAAAAGTCGTCGGTTAGGAGGTTTGAAATAATTCGCCTCGACTCGAAACCGACCTTCTTTCGCAATGCTTTCCAATAACTGGGTTTCTTCCCATCCCACATTTCGGTAGCAAAAGGCAAGGTTATGAAAGCCATGAAACGGTTCATCAATGGCCAACCTTGCCACCAAACCACCTTTGCCAAAAATCCAAAATTGGGACTGGATTCCCTGACCCAACAGCTTGGTATCTTCCACAATTTCAGGTCCGGAGAGGATTTTCCAACCATCCAGTTCGTCCTTGAACAGGTTCACTTGTAAGGGAAGGTGTCCTCCATCTTCCCTAGCTCCAAAGATTCGAAAGGATTGGGAAGCAAGGATTTTGGCCTCCAAAAGCCCCAGGGGAACAAACAGAACGGGGATCACCCAAAATAAAACTCCCAACGGAGCTATTACCTTTTTCAGCTTGTATCCGGGCAATAGTTCCACTCTTGGCGCTACCGCCTCGGCATCCACCTGATTGTCATCATCGGAAAAGGCGACTTTCTTTGGGGGCAGCAGCCATTCTCGTAATCCTTCAAAAAGTTGATCGGTGCCCAAAATCACGATTAGTCCAGAGGCAAATAAAGCAAATCCCAAAATTTCGTGTTTTAATCCCATGGTAAAATCAATTTTCTGATAATGAATCACTAACACTATAAATAAAATTCGGAAAACATTCAAAATGGTTACAACGATTACGGAAGTAATAAAAAGCCCAATTGCCCGTTGCCAAGATCGCTCTTGAAATAGGCTGTAGCAAATAGACAAGGCCGCAATGGAAACTAATGATCTTATCCCGCTACAAGCTTCGGCAACCAGCAATGGTCGATCAGGAAGGAGGATTACATTTCCGGTTACCCGGTGAAAAAGGTCCATGGATAACAAAACTTGGTGACAAACCGCCACAACCATGGTTTGCAGGTTACTAGTTAGCGTGTCCAATAATCCCAAGGGGGGGGGGATCACCACAAAACCGGCTAGAAGGACAGGGAGGATCCTTCCCAAAGAACCTGAATCCAACAAGAGCCTGCCAACCAAAATGAGTGAAAGAAAGAATCCAAAAAACGCCCCCCGTGGGTAATTGAGTATTGTGGCCCCGGCACAAACCAACCAAATCCCAACAACCAAGATCCAATCCCACCATGAGGGCAGGGTGGTTCGAAAAGATGCCGATTGGAATCTATCCCACCCCAACCAAGCCAAACAAGCAAGGTAAGGCAAACTGAATTGGTAATTTTCATCATTCAGCTGGCCAAATAGGAAGCTAATTGCCAAAGGGGCGGTGGCCAGGAGCAGGCAAATGAAAGGAATCATACGCAAAGTATAGCGATTCGAGCCCCATTTGCCGAATCCGTTTCGTATTTCTCGAACCATCCCGCCCTAAGAAATATCCCGTATTGACACCGTTGGGAAATAGGTTATGAACGGTGCTTATCAGGAAGACTAACGGCGCACCTCCCAAGGAAGGGACTTATGGCGATTGCAAATAATATTTTTTGTACCCTTTTTGCGGCTTCAACCCTTTTTGGGGTGGCTTGTTCGAACAGGTGTTTTCTTACCAAAACGGGAAATGAACCACTCCCACCCACATCGGTAAAAAAACCTAACCCAAGCCCGGCGACTTGGCCGCCGGCATCAGAATCGCCAACGCCTTCGAAAACCATTAACCCCTCCGGCAATCCGAAAGTGGAATCCGCTTCAGGACAGGATATTTCCCCCTCTGGAAATTCAACCATTCAGCCAACAGCGGCCCTCATTCCTCCTTCAGGCCCGGTGACCGACATTACGCCAAACGGGGTGATCCAGGCTCAGCGATTGGAAACTGTCCCCGCGGTAAAAAAACCGGTGGTCCAGACATTGCCCCTTTCCAATCAGGACTCCTCTTCCATTGCCTCTCCCTTTACACCCTTCCCGGGGAATTCGGGGAACTCCCTTGCGGTTCCACCTCCGCCCCCGGGATCGCCCTTAAACTCTTCGGCACCGTTGGGTATTCCTTCACCACCTTCCGGCTCACCCAATCGATAGTATGAAGGGATAGCTTTAAATTCGTTACAGGCCGGGTGGGCCAAGCATGAAAAATTGGCTTTGGCTGATCCGGCTTTTGGTTTTTTTATTGGTGGTGGTTGCCGTTGGTTGGCAATTCCACCGCATTCTAAATTCCGATGCCCTTACACAAGATCACCCGGGGGAAAGCCCCCTTAACCTCCTTTGGGATTTCGTCATAGGGGTAGGCTGGGCTCGAACCAGTTTTGCCATTGGTATTTATGTTTTTGGTATTGGTTGCTCCTATTCCTATTGGCACATTTGTGTCCGGAATATGGGAAATCAAATGTCCCTAAGGCATGGTGCCATGGCGTTTTATTACAGCCAATGGGGGAAATATGCCCCGGGCAAAGGCTTAGCACTTTTGATGAGGGTTGGGGGCGCCGTAAAGGCAGGGGCATCCATTCCGATAGCCGCCGTTGCCGCTATTTTTGAAGTTCTTGTTACCATGGTTTCTGGAGCTTTGCTCGGCCTGCTTTTGGGGATAGCCTTCCTTTGGTGGGCCCCAATAGGAAACTCTGCCACCGTACTTTTCCACGCCGCGATCATTCTTGGGATAGCTTCGATACCTGTTTTACCACCGTTATTCAATCGCTTGGTTTTCCGCCTTGCCAAACGGTTTATCAATCCCAAGCAACAGGTCGTTAAACCTAGCTGGTTCGATCTTGGGAAGGGCATTTTGATGACCTCGGGAACTTGGCTGTTGTTGGGAGGCTCCCTTTGGTTTTTAGTTTCTGGAATCGAGGACAGCCCCCTTGGCGGACTTTCGGGGTGGCTGCGATGCGTCATGTTTGTCTGTTTGGCCAGTGTTGGGGGGTTCATTGCTTCAACCCCGGGAGGGCTTGGCGTAAGGGAGTTCCTTCTTCAGCAATACCTTGAACCGTTCCTAGGCCCCAAAGCGGTTGTGGTTGTTCTTTTGTTAAGATTCCTCTGGACAGCCGCCGAGGTGCTGGCGGTAGGGGTCCTATGGATCGTTTCCCACCAAATTAGTAAAACAAAGGTGACAACCGCTACGGGTTAGGAAAGATTTGATGAGACTTTTGAGTATCGTTGTGCCCGTTTTCAATGAAGAGGAGAGCCTAAAGCTTTTGGCGGACCAAATCCGAACCACCATGGAGCAGGCCAACCTTGGTTTTGAAGTCCGTTTCATTGACGATGGAAGCCTTGACTCTTCTTGGTTGCGCATTCAGGAAATTTCAAAATCCGACCCTCGATTTCATGGCACCCGATTTCGTCGAAACTTTGGCAAAGCCGCCGCTTTGGGACACGGATTTCTCCATTGTAAAGGCGATAGAATTGCAACGATGGATGCGGACCTTCAGGACGATCCCGCCGAACTGCCGTCGATGATTGCCATGCTTGACGAAGGGCTCGATCTAGTTAGCGGTTGGAAACAAAAACGCAATGATCCCTGGCACAAAGTATTTCCCAGCCGGGTGTTCAACGGAATGATCTCTTTTTTGACTGGAGTTAACCTCCACGATCACAATTGTGGCATTAAGGTCTGTCGGGCGGAGGTGACAAAGGAGATCCCCCTCTATGGGGAACTTCACCGGTTTATTCCTGTCTTGGCGGCATCACGGGGCTTTAGAATCGGCGAAAAGGTGGTCGCCCATCGAGCTCGACCCTATGGCGTGTCTAAATATGGAGCAACGCGGTTTGTTCGTGGTTTCCTTGACTTACTTACCGTTACATTCATGACCCGATACAGCCGCCGCCCCCAGCATTTTTTGGGTGGGATTGGACTGGGGTGTTTCTTTGGCGGCTTGGCGGTTCTTGCTTATCTTGGATTTACTTGGATTGTCCGGTTTTGGAATCCCGAGGCCTATTTACCGCTTCACGAACGCCCATTGTTGATTTACGGATTGGCGGCCTTACTCTTGGGAGCCCAATTTTTGTCCATCGGTTTTTTAGCCGAAATGATTGCCGCGGGGCAATTGGCCCCAATCCAAAGTCCTTCCATCCGTGAAAACAGCGGCACCGAAACGGAGAGGTCGGATTCCTGAGTACATCGGTTTTTCCCCGGTGTTTTTTTCCAAAAGGTAATGACATGTCTATTGATAAAGCGAAACCCAAAAGCAGCCTTACCACGGTTGGACCTGAGCGCGCGCCCAACCGGGCCATGCTTCGCGCCGTTGGATTTCTGGATAGCGATTTTGAAAGCCCAATGATCGGTATCGCCTCCCTTTTTAGCGATATAACCCCATGCAACTCCCATTTAGATCGGTTGGCCCGTAAGGGAGTTGAAGGCGTTCGGGCGGGTGGCGGCGTACCCCAAATATTTGGCGCACCTACCGCGTCCGACGGGATCATGATGGGCCATCGGGGGATGCGCTATAGCTTGGTTTCACGGGAAGTGATCGCCGACAGCATCGAAGTCGTTGCTGGGGGCATGAACCATGATGGGCTCTTGGCTTTTGGTGGTTGCGACAAAAATATGCCCGGATGTGTCATGGCAATGGCACGACTCAATATTCCCTCGATCTTCGTCTATGGCGGGAGCATTTTGCCAGGTACAGGGCCCCACAGTAACGATATCGACATCGTTAGCATTTTTGAAGCGGTGGGACAACAACAGGCAGGCAACCTTTCCCATTCGGATGTCCATAAAATCGAATGCGAAGCCTGTCCGGGAGCGGGTTCATGCGGGGGAATGTATACAGCCAATACTATGAGCAGTGCCATCGAAGCGATGGGGCTTTCGTTACCCTATGGTGCGTCTAATCCCGCCGTTTCGGCCGCCAAAGAAAGGGAATCTTTTCTTGCGGGCAAATTGGTTGTGGACCTGATCCGTAAAAACATTCGACCAAGGGACATTATCACCCGTAAATCTCTCGAAAATGCTTATACCCTGGTTTTGGCGCTTGGGGGTTCCACCAATGCGATCATTCACTTAATGGCAATCGCCTACGAAGCGGATGTCGAGTGGTCTTTGGCGGATTTTGATCGCCTAAATAAGAAGGTTCCTCATCTGGCCGACCTCAAGCCAGGCGGAAAGTATGTTATGAACGATCTTCACCGGGTTGGAGGAACACCGGCGGTGCTCAAAGCGTTATTGGACCTTGGCTTCCTGCACGGCGATTGTATCACGGTAACCGGAAAAACCTTGGCGGAAAATCTAGCCAACATTCCAAATGTTTATGCAAAACCACAGGATGTTATTCGGCCCATCGAAACACCTATGCACAAAACAGGTCACCTAGTAATCCTTCACGGAAACTTGGCCCCTAATGGCGCTGTGGCCAAAGTAGCCGGCCTTAAAAGCACCTCTATTACCGGCCCAGCCAGAGTTTTCGATGGCGAAGAAGCTTGTGCCAAGGCCATTGCCGAACGCAAAATCAAAGCGGGTGATGTTGTTATCATCCGGGGGGAAGGACCAGTCGGTGGCCCTGGTATGCGGGAAATGTTAGCCGTAACAGCGGCCTTGGTTGGCCAAGGTCTTGGGGAAAGCATCGGCCTCATTACAGACGGGCGTTTCTCGGGCGGCACACACGGCTTGGTGGTGGGCCATGTTTCCCCGGAAGCCTATTGCGGCGGGCTCATCGGATTGGTTCATGAAGGGGATTCCATCACAATCGATGCCGAGGGCACCCAAACCATCACTCTAAATGTACCGGAAGTTGAAATCGCCAAACGCAGAGCGGCATGGATCAAACCAGAACCTCGGGAACGGAAAGGTGTTTTGGCAAAATATGCTAGAACAGTTGGTTCCGCTTCGGAAGGGGCGGTTACCTGCTAGGTAATCCCAACGGCTTTTAAAAAATCTAGGAGTTGGAGAAACCGCAATTTCTCCAACGCTTTTTTGTTATCCGATCCCGTTTGGGTTTTCCCTTCTGTTATCCCATCCCGTTTGAGATGTTCCAAACGATAGCGGGGGAATCGTACATCCCGTTTGTTAACATTGGAAACAGCCATCGAATGTTGGTTGACTGGGAATGTGGAATGAATCCGCGGTCATAAAAAAATCAGCGGCCCCTCCACTTTACCTTGCTTGACGGGGCTGCAATCATGCGTTCTTGGTGCTAAAGTGGGCCGATAAAATGGATTCATTGCTTCTCTAGGCGAGCAAACTTGGGAATCGATTCGGGGCTTTTCACCGGGTCGGAGAAACCTGAGATAAATTTTACATAAGATAGATTATCGGACCTTGAAAGATCAGCTCTTTTGCCCACTCGGTTTTGGCCCAAATACTATAGTCCGATAATCAATGTTATGTTAAAATTGGCCCAAGAGACCAAAACTCCTTGATTTCCTGCCGATTTATGCCATTTTCATTTTTGTTTCGGATTCCAATAAAGGGTCCAAATTGACCCCAGCAATTGCCAATCTAACTTGGTAAACATTCAGGGAAATGCTCAATTACCCCAAATCCAAGGTGCCCAGAAACGGGGGCAACACATTCGAATCCAATCCCATTCAGGGCAGGAACTCGAAGCATCACTCCCTCGAAAACAGGTACGGTGGGTTTAAGCTTGGCCCCGTAATTCCCTTCAACCTAAATCGTGGTGAGCTGGCACTAATGAAGGACTGTGGGTGGAAACAAGGCCAAGCAGTTCCCCTGCCCTCATTGCCCATAGGGGCAATACGAGCTGGACGGCGGACAAATAAACGAAACCTAGGCGGGCGGTGGGCGGCAGCCCACTAGGCGGGTTGGAAGTAGTAGGCCCAATCCGGGGGGCAGTTCTTGGTTTATGCCCCATCGGTTAATCCTCCTACCAGGGCGGTTTGAAGGCCGTTTTCCTGACGCTACCGGCACACAAAGGAAACAAACGCCGTCATGCGCCAGAAACATCGCTTGGGACAAACAAGAATCATTGGGTTCCCGCTCGCCTAGTGGTTGGTCTACTGTGATTGTTCATCGGAAAATGAAAGATTAATGCTCCGAGCAACAGATTCCATTCCCATGGACTTGGGTTCAGGTTAATCCAATCGGAGGCTAAGCGCCGGCCCTAGCCGTCTGAACCGCATCTAATTTTTGAAAGGCGCCCATGCCTCGGAATTTGGCATAACGAGCATCCAACAACTCGGTAGTGTTTTTGGATTGTAGTTCCCGCAAGGATCGGGCCAAATACGATTTCAATGTTGCGGCCATTCCCTTGGGATCCCGATGAGCCCCCCCCAAGGGTTCAGGTAAAACATCGTCCACGATTCCAAATTTCAAAAGATTCCGGGAGGTAAACTTCAGAGCCGCAGCGGCTAAGGGTTTGGTTTGTTCGTTGGCAACTTTCCAAAGGATTCCGGCACATCCTTCAGGGCTAATCACCGAGTAATAGGCATGTTCCAAAATGGCCACTTTGTCGCCTATGCCAATTCCCAACGCACCGCCCGATCCACCTTCGCCAATGACCACGCAAATAATGGGTGTAGGCAGTTGTGACATCTCCAAAAGTGCAGTCGCGATGAGCTGTGCCACACCCCGCTCTTCGGACCCGATGCCAGGAAATGCTCCCGGGGTGTCAATCAGGCTAACCACCGGGAGTTTGTATTTTGCCGCCAACCGCATATTCTTGATTGCTTTGCGGTACCCTTCGGGGTGCGCACAACCGTACATGCATTCGCGTCTTTCGTTTAATGTGTGACCTTTTTGGTGTCCCACAAGGAGGAATCTCTGATCATCCATTTGGGCAAATCCGCTACGAATCGCCCGATCGTCTCCAAAAGCCCGATCTCCATGCAGTTCCACAAATTCGTCCAGGACCAATTTTACATAGTCCATCGTTTGCGGACGATCCGGATGCCTTGCAACCAACACGGTTTCCCAAGGGGAAAGGTTGCTGTATTTGTGCTTTTTTAGTTGGGCCAAATCCTTCCTAATCCTTCGGATTTTATCCGTCGGTTCCGGTTGACCATCCGATTCCAACTCGAGCTTAAGAAGAAGATCTTCCAGCTCGTAAATATCCGTTTCAAAGGGCAATCTTACCGTGGTAGCCATTTCCTGCCTCAACTGTTTACAATTTCTCGACCAAAGCCTAGGGGGCTTTTTCCGGAACCTCTGTTTCCATCAATACCATTGTTTTTAGGGCCATGAGGACTTCATGAAAATCCCTAGGCCGGTCTTCCCGTTTTTTGGCCAGCATGCGCAACACCAAATCGCCAAATGGTTTGCTTACCCGGGGATTGGTCAATTTTGGGGAGACTGCTTTTTCTTTGAGGTGTTTGGCAAGGATATCATTGGCGGTTGCCCCACGAAAAGGTGTTCGACCGGTGACGAGTTCAAAAGCAAGGCACCCAAAGCTGTACACATCCGCCCTTTCATCGAGGATTTCACACCGGATTTGCTCAGGCGACATGTAACTTCGGGTCCCTTGGGGTTTTTTCTTGCCCCCGAAAAGGTTTGCGAAAAAACTGGGCTTTTGGTATGCTAAAGCGAAATCGATGATCTTCACCTCTCCCGAGGCATTCGCCAATATGTTATCGGGTTTAAGGTCGCGATGAATATACCCTTGGGCGTTCATAAACGCCATTCCTGTGGCCGTTTGCTTGAGGATGTCCTTGGTTTTTTCCTCGAAAAATTGGGTGTCCTTTCGTTGCAACCGAAGTCGAATACTGCCGGCCGGAAAAAACTCCATGACAAAATAGGGATTCGTCTTGCGTCGATTGAGTTTGAAAATGCGGATCACATTGGGGTGGGCAATTTTCAAACCCACCTCGGCCTCATGGACCAGAAAGTTGTAATTTTCCACATCCCCTAATTTTTCAGGCAAAAGGAGCTTCATAGCCAAGTGCCGACTACTGCCAATCTCAACTACTTCCCAAACCTGAGATGATTGGCCTGTGGCCATATTCTTTACTAGCTTGTAATCGTCAATGATTTCTTCAGACATAAATCGAACACCATTTTCCTAGCGGAACCATATTGACTTAAAAGAGCCCACCAAGGCAAATTCATGGTTGATCCCATCAAGCCATGATCCCATCTTAGGACCAGTATTCCTCGAAATGAATGTTCCCGGAATCTTGGTGACCCCTGTCGGCTCGAAACCCTCTCTTTTCAAGGATTTCTATGATGCCTTCCGTATGGGGATAGGTGTACTCCCCTGTTTCGCGGTTCTTTTCCGGAACCCCAATCATGGCGGGATTTCCGCATAGGAATACATGGGTTTTGTCAGGATTTAAGGGTTCTCCATTGGCCTTGTCTATATCACCGTCTTTAACAAGGTCTTGAATATAGCGCTTGCGCCCGGTGACATCGAGGTCCCTTGTGGTAAGCGGGAAATAGTGATAATTACTCTGCTTTTGCGCCAACGATTGATGGAGATCCAAGAACCCAAGATCCTTTTTTTGTCGAACACAACAAGCCGCGATGATCTGCCCCTTGTGTCCTTGGTAAATAAGCTGTTGAAGCATATAGTTGTGGGGGGCTTCTCCCGTTCCGGTGGAAAGCAGAACCACTGTATCATCGGGTTTAACCTTGTCGAGGTTATAGGCCCCGGTAATCTTGTCCCCCATGAATATTCGGTCACCCTCACGAAGCATGAATAATCGAGGGGTTAGCGAAGGAGCCTTATCGCTGTTGGTTTTCCGAACCAAAACAATATAAAACTCGAGCCAATCTTTATGTTGGGCCTCGGCTACAACTCCGTTTTCATCTAGGACAGAACTACCTATAGAATAGGAACGGCGGGCCAATTTGGATTCTTCGACGGATCCTGGGAGTTCGTCTTGAGTTCCGGGAAACCGAGGTTCCCAATTGCCCAGTCCCAACAGGGTGTATTGCCCCGGCTTGTGGGTTTTTACCGGCTGATCCGGCTTTACCCGAAGTTTCATGAGGTCGGAATTTATTTTGACAAGTAGGCAAACCGTGGCATTATACCGCTGGGTTCGAAACTCGGCCACCTGATCAGGACTAAGGGGCATTTTACACTCCCGGTTAGGATGATTAACTGGCCATTTCAAAAGCCAACAACCGATTTCTCTAACACCTTGCGACCCATTCTTTTTATCGTAATGTCCTGTTTTGTCGAGTTTTTTTAATCCACTGGCCTAATCCCCTTCAAGGGGATGCTAGCTCCTTTCCCACCTTTCGGGGGGGAAAGGAATAGACGGTAAAGCAGCGCAATTGTTGATCGGGCGCCTGGTTTTGGAAAAATTTTCTCAATAATTCGTAAGGGGGTGGCAATGGTGGACCATAAAGAATGGTCGCACTAACCGCGATGGTTCGCCCACTTAGCCATTCTTTTAGTGTTTCTTCCGACGATATTCCTTGGTCCAAGGGAACCATTCGCCTTAAAGGAAAATGGTTTACCCTTGGATCCGCTCCCCAATATACAACCCAAACCGGTTGATCGGCACGGGCAAATGGGCGCATATTATCGGCCAATTCCAACAGGCCCTGCCCCCAATCATAATTCGAATCGCTGACCATTTTTTGAGGCCCCGATTTTTGCCTCCAAAAATCGTTTGTATAGCGCAGGCCATCGGGAAACTGAAATACCATAGTGGCTACCGCTGCCACAAAAAAAGCAAGCGTTCCAAGGATTGGACCTAACCACCTATTGCGGCAAGATTGCCACCAATCGTGCAGGGAAACCCCCAATATCACCATGAGCATAACCACCAACGGAAAAATGAGCCTTAACCCGATTTGCACCCTGCAATTGATACTAAAAGCCAACAAAAAACCACATGCAATCAACCCCGGAAACCACGGATTCCTTCGTTGCCGCCAAAGGATCACGGGCAACATTACAAAAAACCATGTAGGCAATTTAATCAATAGAAGGACCGGAAAATGGTACCAAACCGCACTTTCATGGGAGGTTCCCAACAAATAGCTGGGATGTCCGCGAAGGTTGTGTTTGATCTGCTGAGCAAACCCCTCTCCGGCGTTAGTAAATATCCTCAGGTTCTCGGAAATCCACACCATGGTTCCGGCAATTGGTCCCGAATTTAGCCCTTTTGCCCAGGAAACGAAAGTGGTTTCTTGCTTAAAATCTGATCCACAAAAGAGAAATACCAAAACCAAGGCGGTAAAGCCCAATCGCATCCAAAGCCGAAAGACTTTTCGAAAAGTCTCCCCTAATCCCCCCCTACCCTCGCGGTTCCAAAAAACAGCCCAAAGGATAGGTAGTTCCGCGGAGAGGATCAAAATGGGGACAAAAACCAGAGCGGACGCTTTGGCAAAAAGCGACATCGCCCACCAAATAACCGTTTCCCACCAATTCCATTGGCTCGGGGTATTTTGATATTTGAGGTAACCCACCAATGTTGCAATCATGCAGCCGGTCACGGCAATATCGGTTGTGGCCAAAGCAGCATGACCCATCAGGTTTGGTTCCAGTCCCACGGCGGAAAGCGCAAAAAAACCACACCACCCTCCCCCAATTCTCGAACCAAGTCGAAAACATTGAAGCAATAAATTCCACCAAAAAATCAGGGCGGTGGTTCTGGCCACCGCCAACATCCAAGCAAAATCCGCCTCCCAATCGGGAGCCTTTCCCGTCCACGAATACCAAAGGTGAATGGGAAGCGTTATCACATCAACCGGAAGGGGCATCGTGCCCAACCTCATGAGGGGTTTGTGGGTGTGGTTTGCCCAGCACTCCAACCCGCATTTTAAGTAAACTGGTTCATCAAAAGTGGCACTAAGTTGGCTTGAAGACTTCACAATCCAAATGCTTGTCAAGGCTACTAGGAGTACCGAAAAAAAACATGGCAATACAGTTTTCGACACCAACCCCTCCATGGGTTAAAAACACTATAAAAAGGCCACTACCTTAAGGGAACAATATTTAATACAACGGGAGTCCTAGCGTTGTCCGAGGGAGATTTGGTTGGAGCCCTCCGAGGAGGGACCGCCCCGGGAATTCGCAAAGCCGAGGCGGAAGATATGGTGGCAAAAACACCAAGATTGGAACCGGCATTGCCGGACTTCTTGCTATTTTCGCCATCCGCAGATTTGGAAGGAGAAACCGAAGGTCTAATGGCCGGAGAAATCAGCATCCCGGCAATTGCTTCTCCCTCTTTGGTCCCCAGATTGGTAACGATTACCTCATCAAAAACGCTGGTCGGTTGATTGGGCGGGTTTTTCGACAAAACTCTTGAGGTTCCCTGAATGGCCCGGCAAATTTTTCCGGAATCCAAGCCATGAATCACGATAATCACCGGGCCAACAGGAATGTTCCTTTTCATTTTTTCTTCGGTAACCGGGTCCATGAAACTGGCACACCCTTCCGTTTTAAGCGTTTGGACAAGTCGCTTTACCGCCTCATTTTCCTGATAGGTGGGCAGGTCCAAACGCACAATCCCCTTTAGCTCACGATCCAAAAGGACCGTTGCCTCTAGGAGTTTGGCTTTAAGGACCGACGGGAGAACCAAGTCGATTTTTTTTAAGGATTGGGAAGGCCCAATGGGTGATGCCAATATTTCCGAAGGGATAGGGGCAGGTTCTTGGAAGCCTTGGAGATCGTTATCTTCCAATGGTATTTCAGGCAAAGTTACTAACTCCACCCCCTTAGCCATTTCCGCAAAGTTAGAGCCCAATTCCAATTCTTTGGCCGTCGCAATTTCCGCCTTTGGATTTTGGGAAATCAGGGGATCATTTTGAGGAACCTCGACCTTAGCAGCCAAGCCCGATTTCAATGTTAGTCCTCTATTTTCTTGGTACTTGGAACTTTCCCCTAAAGGCTGGTTCCAAACCCCAAAACCAGCCCAAAGGGTTAATCCAAAGGCCAAAGCCAAGACCGCCCAAACCTGTCGACTTTGGAAAGTGGATTGGGGACTACTGGCGGGAAAAGGTCGAGCTAAAATTTCCCGGAGAACTTCAGTAGGTTCGATGGGAGCATCTGGCAGGTCTAGACAAATCGCCTGGCGCACGCGTCTGGCCACATGCAACTGTCCCTGAAAAAAGTCCCTTGCCGATTTGGAGTTTGCCAACATCGCACGAACTTTCACCGTATCAACAGGGTCGGATTCCCCATCAATATATGATGATATCAAAAGTTTGCGTTGTTCGCTTAGCATCGGTTCCTTGGGGCCTTACTAATTTCCAAAGGAATTCTCCTCACTCTTTGGAGTCGAACGCATATCCCATTGTTCCAAAATCCATCGCAATTCTTGCCGAGCCCTGTGCAAGCGGCTCCTTACCGTGCCAATGGGAATATCAAGCAATTCGGAAATGGTTTGGTAATCCATCTCCTCCATCTCCTTCAAGATGAGAACTTGTCGATAGTCGGAGCCTAGCAGTTCCAATCCTTTGCGAACCCGCAATATTTCGTCTTGAACCTCGGCATTTTCTTCGGGGCTAACCGAGGGACAACCATCCTCTTGGTCCCGGTCCTGAAAAACCAAAGGGTTTTCGGTCTGGGGGTGGTGTTTTTTCCAGTTTCGGCGAATGGTAAAGGCACAATTGATGGCAATTTTGTATAGCCAAGTATAAAACTGGGATCGATTTTGAAACTTATGTACGGCCCGAAATACCTGTAAAAACGCCTCCTGGGTGGCATCTTTGGCATCTTCCGGATTCCTCAGGATCTTAAAAAGCCCGTGGTAAAGGCGATTGTAATATTTGTCCACCAGCCGCGTCGCCGCCCAATTATCCCCTTGGGCCGCGGCAGTTACAAGTGTTAAGTCTTCATCTTGAGGTTGGGACTTCGCCGACATTGCTCCCCCCTTGATGCCCTCATTATCCACCATATCGGCCTTTTAATCAACCCTTTTGACAAAAGTCATTCGAAAGAAATCCAAATTGTGGGGACATTGGAAATCCATTCTCCAAACCGGAATTCCTAACATGAAAAGGTCAAGAGTTTCCTATTTTTTGAAGGTAAAAATTCGCGTGGCCAAGAAGATTTCAGGGAATGCCAAAAACCCAAAGACAGCGACCAAACCCTCTCCTTTGACCCACCAAAACGCGATCATTGTGCGGGGAGCCCAAGAACACAACCTCCAATCTGTAAACCTCGATATTCCCAAAAACCAACTGGTGGTCTTTTCGGGGGTCAGTGGTTCCGGAAAAAGCTCCCTTGCCTTTGACACCCTTTTTGCGGAAGGCCAACGCCGCTATATCGAATCTCTTTCAAGCTATGCCCGCCAATTTTTGGGCCAAATGCCCAAACCCGTTGTCGAGTCTATCCAAGGTTTGGCCCCAACTATCAGCATCCAACAAAAATCGGCAAGCAAAAATCCTCGCTCCACGGTAGGCACTATAACCGAAATTCATGATTTTCTCCGGGTCCTTTATGCTCGAATCGGGGTCGGACACTGTCCAACCTGCAAACGGCCAATCGAGGCCCAAACACGGGAACAAATTGTCGAACGGCTCAAAGCGTGGGGGCAATCGGACCGACTTTTGATTTTGGCTCCACTGGCTAAGGCGCAAAAAGGCGAATTCAAAGACCTATTTTTGGACCTATTAAAAAAAGGTTTCCTCCGCGCCCGAGTAGATGGCAAAATTGTAAAGCTGGACGAGGAGCTTGGCCTCGACAAACGCATCCGCCACAACATTGAATTGGTTTTGGATCGAATTCAGGCGACAGGCGACAGGTCCCGGCTGGCCGAATCGGTGGAAAACGCGCTCCTTCAAGGCAATGGTGAACTCATTGCGGTGCGGGAGGGCAAGGACGACAAGGAATCTTCCACCCAAAGTGAATTGGCCCTGTCCAGTAAATATGCTTGCATCAAATGTCAAATTAGCTTTGCTGAACCTACCCCACAAATGTTTAGCTTCAACAGCCCCAAGGGAATGTGTCCCTCCTGCGAGGGAATGGGGCAAACCTTTACCATCTCCCCGGAACTTCTCATTCCCGACCAGTCTTTTAGTTTTTTCAAGGGCGCAGTGGTCCTGGCTGGATCCATGGCGGGTATGGGGAAATGGCGAAGGCACATTTTTGAAGGGATTGCCGAGGCGATTGGCATCGACCTAAAAGCACCTTGGCAATCCCTGCCCACTACACACAAAAACGCCCTGCTTTATGGCACAGGGGACACCCATATCACCTACACTTGGAAACGCCGAGGAGGCACCGTTTGGAAACATGGCGGAGTTTGGGAAGGGATCATTCCCCAACTAATGACCAATTTCAAAAAGGTCGCCGCGGGTCCAAGGAAGATGCAGCTTCAAAAATACATGACCGTGCTCCCCTGCTTCGCCTGTGCCGGCCAAAGGCTTAATCCCCAAGCACGGGCGGTCAAGGTGGGTGGTCAAACGATTTGCGAGTTGGAATCTCTTCCAATCGCTTTGGTTAACGGCTGGATTCAACCGGGAAATGGTTCCCTTGAGACGCTTTTGGGCCCCGTAGAAAGGCTAATTGCTGCGGAACTATTCAAAGAGATCCGCACCCGCGTTGGGTTTTTGATGGATGTGGGCCTTCATTACCTCTCCCTTAACCGCTCGGCCCCGACCCTTTCCGGGGGGGAAACTCAGCGAATCCGCTTGGCTAGTCAAATCGGTTGTGGCTTGGTCGGGGTGCTCTATATCCTTGACGAGCCTTCCATTGGGTTGCATCCCCGAGATAATGAACGCCTTCTTGGAAGCCTCAGAAAACTCAGGGATCAGGGCAACTCGGTTATCGTCGTTGAACATGACGAGGACACGATGCTTGCCGCCGACCAAATCGTCGATTTTGGTCCCGGCCCCGGGCTTCGTGGTGGCCATGTTGTCGCTCAAGGTCCTCTTGCCACTATCCTGCAATCTCAGGAAAGCATCACGGGACAATTCTTAAGCGGGGCGCGCTCCATCCCTATTCCCAAAACACGCCGCAAAGGGAACGGTAAAGCATTGGTGATTGTTGGTGCCCGCCAAAACAACCTCAAAAACCTAACGATTCAATTCCCCCTCGGAATGTTTCTTTGCGTCACCGGAGCGAGTGGTTCAGGCAAAAGCTCATTGGTCAATGAAATCCTCTTGAAGGGTCTAAAGCGCCTTCACCAATCCATTCCCGAAGAGGAAGAAGATGAGGCGGTTTCAAGCAGAGTGGGCATTCATGACCGAATTGATGGCGCCGAGCACATCGACAAGGTCATTGCCATCGACCAATCCCCGATTGGGCGGACTCCGCGTTCCAATCCGGGAACCTACATCAAGGTATTTGACGAGATTCGCAAACTTTTTGCGGTTGCCCCCGAAGCCAAAATCCGCGGTTGGAAACCGGGCCGATTCAGTTTTAATCGGCCGGGGGGTCGCTGTGAAACTTGCGAGGGCAATGGCAGCAATCGACTGGAAATGGATTTTTTGGCGGATGTTTGGGTCACCTGTCCTGTCTGCGAAGGCAAGCGTTTTGACCACGAAACCTTGCTTGTCCGGTGGCGGGGTAAAAACATACACGAGGTTCTCGATTTCAACATCGAAGAGGCCCTCATTCACTTTGCGAACATACCCAAAATTCGGGATATGTTGACCACCATGGTTTCGGTGGGGATGGACTATGTGAAAATCGGCCAGCCCGCGCCAACGCTTTCAGGGGGCGAAGCGCAACGCATAAAACTGGCCAAAGAGCTTTGCAAAAAATCCACCGGAAAGACACTCTATATTTTGGATGAACCCACCACCGGGCTCCATTTCGAGGATGTGCGAAAACTCCTCGAAGTCCTTCACGCCCTTGTGGATTTGGGAAACACGGTGCTGGTGATCGAACACAATATGGATGTGATCAAAACCGCCGATTGGGTTATTGATATGGGGCCGGATGGCGGTTCCGGAGGCGGAGAATTAGTCGTTGAAGGGACACCCGAAACGGTAGCGAAAAACAAAAAATCCTATACGGGGATAGCCCTCAAAGCCTTTTTTGATCCTGACAGAATTAAAAAGACCCTTGCCCTCCAAAAGAAAAAGGGGAAATTCGATCCTCCTACGGATCATGGATTTCTCCGGGTGGAAGGCGCCTCACAACACAACCTTCGAGAGGTCAATCTCGAAATCCCTAGGGGAACGATGACGGTTTTTTGTGGTCCAAGTGGTTCCGGCAAATCGAGCATGGCTTTTGACACCCTTTACGCGGAGGGTCAAAGGCGCTATATTGAATCGCTTTCCAGCTATGCCCGCCAATTTTTGGGACAAATGGAAAAACCTCGCCTTACCAAAGTGTCCGGTCTTAGTCCCGCCATTTGTATTGAGCAAAAATCCGCTCCCCGTAGCCCCCGTTCCACCGTGGGCACCGTTACCGAGATTCACGATTATCTTCGCGTTTTGTATACACGAATGGGCACTCCCCATTGTCCAGATTGTAGTATCCCGGTTGGTACCCAATCCCGTGAGGAAATTGTCCGTCGCCTAGGTTCGTTAACAGAGGGAACCAAACTGTACCTCCTTGCCCCTCTCCAAAGAAAGGGCCAAGAAAAATACAGCCACCTTGTCGAGGAGGTCCGTCGCCTGGGCTATTCGCGTATACGCATCGACGGAACAACTCACGAAATCGAAACCTTACCAGAAATCGACCCCAAGAGGCGACACAAGATCGAGGCGGTGGTCGACCGCGTTATGGTCCGACAGACCCAATTATCAAGGCTTGCCGAATCCGTTGAGGCCGCCCTGCAACTGGGTCAGGGAACCATGATGGTGGCCTGGGTGGATTCTGAAAAAGCCGAAAAGGAATGGCGGGTTGAACGCTTTAGCCAACTCCTTTCTTGCCACCAATGCGGCAAAGGTTTTGAGGCGCTTAACTCCAACCATTTCTCGTTCAACAGTCCGTTGGGATGGTGCCAAACTTGTGAGGGCTTGGGCTTCCGCGATGGCATTGATCTTTCGTTTGCGGTGCGAAACCCAGCATTAACCCTTCGACAGGGGGTATTGAGTTTTTGGCCACCGCTTCATCCCCAAAGCCAAGAAATTCCCCCTCCATTTCTTAGCTGGTCAACCGCGATTGCTCAATTTTTGGGAATCTCCCTTGACACTCCTTATGGGCAATTGTCCGAGAAAGCCAAGCAGTTGCTCCTACATGGTTTTGGGGAAAAAGAGATACCCCTTGAGCCCAATTCCCAAACCCATTTTCAATATCGGGGTTTTGTGGGCGCCCTTGCGGAACAACTTCGCCATGATCCCAACCGAAAGGAAGAACTGGCAAGCCTCATCGGCCATGTGCCCTGTCCAAAGTGTCATGGTGCCCGTTTGCGACCGGAGCCCGCTTCCGTCCGTTTGGATCTGGGACATAACCTTTTCCCGACTCTTCATGAGCTTTGTTCCCAGCGAATTGCCGTTATCCACGATTGGTTTACCGCTTTTGAACCGGTTGGGGAATGGAAAAAGGTCACAAATGATCTCCTCAATGAGGTTCGTGGACGACTTGGTTTTTTGGTTCAGGTTGGGTTGGATTATGTCTCCCTTGCCCGGTCCGCGCCAACCCTTTCAGGGGGCGAATCCCAACGGATCCGCCTAGCCAGTCAGATTGGCAGCGGATTGACCGGGGTGCTTTATGTTTTGGATGAACCCACCATCGGCCTCCATCCCCGTGACAACCACCGACTTTTGGACGCACTGGTCAAGCTTCGGAATCTGGGCAACACCCTAGTGATTGTGGAACACGACCGGGATGTAATTGCCGCCGCCGATAGGGTGGTGGATTTTGGTCCCGGGGCGGGCGATTTTGGGGGTCAAATCGTTGGCCAAGGAACATTAGCGGAACTGTGCGAAATTAAGGAATCCCTCACCGGCCAATATATGTCCGGGAACCGGGTAATATCCATTCCAAAACAGCGCCGATTTCCCATCAAAAAAGGGCGCATTTATCCCCCGGCCTTCATTGAGGTGCGTGGGGCAAGACAAAACAACCTAAAAAACATCACCATCCGCTTTCCCTTGGGGGGGATCATTGCCGTCACGGGAGTTAGCGGTTCGGGTAAAAGCTCGTTGGTGGAGGATGTGCTTCGAGGGGCATTGCTTCGACAATTAAACCGCATCAAAATTGCCCCAACCATGGTGGACGAAATTCGTGGATTGGCCGCGCTGGACAAGCTGATTCACATTGACCAGAACCCCATTGGCAACACCCCCCAATCCAACCCGGCCACTTTTACCGGACTATTTGACCACATCCGTGATTTTTTTGCGCGCCTGCCCGAGTCAAAAATCCGGGGCTGGTTACCCAAGCGGTTTAGTTTTAACAAACCCGGTGGTCGTTGTGAGGCCTGTGAGGGAAATGGTCAACGCAAAATTGAAATGCATTTTCTTGCGGACATCTGGGTCACTTGCGCGGAATGTGCCGGCAAGAGATACGCCCCGGAAACACTGCTGATTACTTATAAGGGTAAAACCATCTCTGATGTCCTTCATCTGCGAGTTTCGGAAGCTCTGGCTCTTTTTGCCTCTTTTCCCAGAATGCGCCGAATTCTTCAAACTTTGGAGGAGGTCGGCTTGGGTTACATCACCCTTGGCCAATCTTCCCCCACCCTTTCCGGAGGCGAGGCACAACGGGTGAAATTGGCGGCGGAACTCGCTAAACCTTCCACAGGCCGCACCCTCTATTTGCTTGATGAGCCGACGACAGGCCTTCATTTCGAGGATGTCGCCCGTCTGGTTGAAGTGATCCACCGACTCTGTGATGGGGGAAATACGGTTGTTTTGGTGGAACATAACCTCGATGTTATCAAAAACGCCGATTGGGTTATTGACCTTGGTCCCGATGCCGGACCAAGTGGTGGCGAAGTGGTCATCCAAGGACCACCCGAGGCGATTGTCGATGGGGAATGGATCGGGGTTGAGGACGAAATTATTCCAACCTCTGCAAAGGGACAACAGAGCCACACGGCCAAATCGCTTGCCCCTTTGCTGGCGTTGGCAACCAAAATCGATCGGCAATCCAAACCCTCCCTTTGGCAAACGCCCATTCAAGAGGAAGAGGAGCCTCCGATTGAAGATGTCCAAACCCCTTGGGAAGCTAACGGTCGGCAATGGCACCTTGTCAACCGAATCGACCACGATGGGAAACCTTGTCGGTGGGAAGGTGAGGCTCTGGAATGGATTGAACAACAATTTCAGTCAAGTAAAGAATTTGATCCTCACCAATTGTTTGAACCTTGGGACTGGAACCAAAGGCATGTGGTTGAGGTCCGCGCATCGGAAAAACCTACTTGGTTCCTTCATGCAATGACCTGCCAGGGTTGGCTTATCCGGCTTGTCTTTCGTGTGCCAACCAAGACATTTGACCAAGACACCTTGGACACCCAATTGGAGATTCCCTCGCTCAATGACACCGAGGGGATTCCCAAATACAGCGGTGAATCCCGAGTGAAATGTGGAAAAATCTCCGTTCAAGGCAAGGCGATGCAAGTGGTCACCATTCAAGTTTTTCGAAAGGCAGAGATTGCGACACCCGCCTTTCGTAAATTTCTAATGGAGGCAAGTTTAGCCTATTTGGGTTCCGCCAAACCAAAAGGTTCGAAGAAATCATGACCACTGTTTTTCTGTTTCGCTGGAGTGCAATTTTTGGCATCCTCTTTTTGTGGACAGTTTTGGCACCCTGTCATTTTCCCGTTTTGACGCTGGAACAAAACGAAATCTCGTTAGGCACAGCCGCCATAATTCGACTGCGCTACGGCCACCCCTTTGAATCGGAATGGGAAAATTGCCCAAAACCCTTGTCACTGATGGCCCATACCCCGGAAGGTAAAATCGTACCGCTTACTCTTCAAAAGATCGAAACAAAAATAGGGGGCAAGACCATCGACCAATTCCAGGCCCAATATGTTCCAACCACCCGGGGAGATCACAAAATTGTGGCCACTTTGGCTCCCAAAAAAACACCGGGAGCACAAACCCCTGTTCAGGAAATCGCCGCGACATGGCTGCATATCCAGCAAGAAAAAGGTTGGGATAAAAGAGAAGATGGCTGGACCGCCATGACTCGGCCCTATGGCATTTTGCCAGGCATGGTTTTTCAAGCCCGTCTACCCAAGCCCGCAACCTTTGAATTCGAATTGCTTAATGAAAATCCTCCCAATCCCCTACCTAAACCATCCTTGATCACCTTCACCGGCAACACCGATGATCGTGGTATTGCAACGGTTTCTTTACCCAAAGCTGGTTGGTGGGGATTGGCCGCTGAACAGGACTCCTTGGATCCCAACGGCAAGCCTTTGCGATTACTCCATGTCCTCTGGCTCAAGCTGGATGCACTTGACAAATGACCTCTTTATTGGCAATTCACATTCCCGATCAAATCCTCAAAACCCCTTGGTGGGTTGCGGGTTGGGTTATTTGTTGCGTATGGGGCTTTTGGGCCTGCCGAAACATCGAGGATGAAGAGATCCCCCAAATTGGGCTTTTCAGTGCAGTCTTTTTTTTGGCAACCCTTTTTCATTTACCCTTTATGAATGTCCACCTGGTCTTGCCCGGGATCATGGGGATCTTTCTCGGAAAAAGGGTCATCCTTGCGATTGTCACCGCCATGCTCCTTCAAGCGGGAATGGGTCATGGGGGGTTTACCACCTTGGGAATTAACGCCATTCTCCCGGCGGGGGTTGCCTCCCTTTCGGCTTGGATCGTCAGGCCTTGGCTTTTGCATTATGCAAACAAACCCTCTGCCCTGGTGATCCTTGGATTTTTGCTAGGCTTCGTCCCTGTCTGCGTTTTGATCCTTCTTAATGCGGTGGTCCTTGTCTTGGGTGGGGTCGAAAATTTTCGCATTCCCGCCCTACTTAGCCTGGTGCTGCACCTGCCGGTCGCCATTGCCGAGGGCATTTTCCTAACCAGTGCCCTTCCCTATTTGGCCAAAGCAAAAATCGGCCCTTTTCGCCCCCCTGAGATTACCGTACCCTCCTTGCAAACCTTAGCCCTTTGCCTGTTGCTCTTTTGCCCATTGAACCACTCCCTCCAAGCCAATACCCCCGAAATCATTCCCCATAACCTAAGGTTGGATTGGAAAATTTTGAGCGCCGATGAACTTTGCGTAGAGGTCTATTATGAACGGGGGGCTTCCTTTACCCAATTGGAACTGATTGTCAAAGACTCCTCGGGGAAGGTTTTGCTCCGCGAATCCAACCATGAAGCTGGCCGATTTTTGGTGAAAATCGCCAATACCCAGACAAATTTAGACCTTTATGTCCAAGCCGATGATCATGTGGTTCATGCAAAGGTTCCCGCCGAGGCATGGACAAGGAACAAAGATTCGGAACAAAACCCACACCCGATTTCCCATTCGGATCGCCTTCCAAATCCCATTACAGAGGAAAAATGGCGCGATATCTTACTTGGCCTTTCTCTCATCCTTGCCACCACTTCTTTTTGGATGGCATGGCGTGCCTTAAGATTGGCAAAAAGCCGCTAACCACTTTTGTCAAATCGTTTCCAAAAAAGGGCCATAAACCCGCTGGTTGCCCTTTTTCTTCCCTGTTTTTGAATGCCGGACCGAAACA
>SIAL01000269.1 GCA_009691815.1 Gemmataceae bacterium
CCCTTTCGTCCTCTAAGGCCGCCCGCCGAGTTGAAAAAGTCGGCATCTGTTCCACCAAGCTTGTCATATAGTGGTCCATTATCGCTGGTGAAAACAAAGATGGTTTGCTGGGAAAGGCCCTTTTGCTCAACCTTGTCGATTAGTTTTCCCACCTCCCGGTCAAGACGGGTGATCATGGCGGCATAGGCGGCCCGGGGCGTTCGGTGAGGAAGGTAGCCTTTTCCGCCTGGGTACGGTGTTTCGGGAAACGCACCTTCATATTCCTTGAGAGAATCTTCGGGAACCTGTAAGGCAAGGTGGGGCACGGTGGTCGGATAATAAAGGAAAAAGGGCCGATCCTTATGGTCGTCAATAAACTTAAGCGCCTGGACACTAATTAAATCCGGAGCATAATCCTTGCCCGAATAGGCCAAATAACTGGCCGGGTCATGGCGATCGGCATCGTTGGGTAGTTTTTGATTCGCGGCAAATTTAGTATTGTTAAGCGGAGTTTTATGGGCGTTGTCCCAAAGGTAGGTTGGGTAATAATTGTGCGCAACGGCTTGGCAATTAAAGCCATAGAATCGGTCGAAACCCTGATGCAAGGGATCGCCAGTGCTGCCTACGGGACCAAGTCCCCATTTGCCAAATCCCCCCAAGGTGTAACCGCATTTTTTAAGGGTAAGCGGCAGCTTTAAGGTGCCCTCGGGAACTGGTTCCTGGCCCTCTCCATCGGGTCCAATACCACCACGATTGTCGCGAATGTAGGTGTGTCCTGGATGTCTTCCGGTCATAAGCACACATCGAGAAGGGGCACAAACATTATTCCCGGAATAGTGGCGGGTAAACTTCATCCCTTCATTGGCAAGCCGGTCGATATTGGGGGTTTTAATTTTGGTTTGGCCAAAGGCGCCAATGTCGCCATAACCAAGATCATCGCAAAGGATGAATACGATGTTGGGTGGCGTTGGGGGATTTTGGGCAATGGCACCTCCCCAAAAAGCGGCTAAAACGATTGCAGTAACCATGCGATGTTGCCTTGGTATTGGGAAATAAAAAGGAGGGTATTTATTGTCGCAACCGCCCCTGTCTTATTGTGTACCAAATGGGTACTATCGTACAGAGGAAAGGAGGTGGATTGTCCACCCGTCCCGTTTTCGGAGACCTGTTGGGTGTGAGCCCACGGGCTCTACCAGACGAAAAAGCTATCGTCAAAAATCTCCGTCCTGATTGAACATTGGTGGATTGAAAGAGCAACAAAGGGGCCGAGAAATCATTCCCGGACCCTTTGATTACGATTTATAGGTTAGGCGTAACCAGCACCCTTGGCTTCGGTAAGAACCCTGTATACGGACTGGCTTGCCGCCATGAACAGGATGTTGCGCTTTAGGCCGCCAAAACAGAGGTTGCCACAAATCTCGGGCAACTTGATCAGGCCGATCCGTTTTCCCTGGGGATTGAAGATGTGGACGCCGTCATAGCCCGCGCCGACCCAACCCGCGCCGACCCAAACATTTCCGTCGGTGTCGGCACGAATGCCATCTGCGAGCCCGGCGACCTTTTTGCCCCCTACTTCCATCTCCATAGAGATAAATTCGCGCCCATTGGAAAGTTTTCCGCCATCGACATCAAACACTTTGATGTTTCTGGGGGCCTCCTTGTAGTGTGACGCTCCTGTGTCAGCGATATAAAGGAGCTTGAAATCGGGTGAAAAACAGAGGCCGTTTGGTTTGAAGATTTCGTCCGTTACCTTTGCCACCTTGCCTGATTTCGAGTCGATGCGATAGACCGCCTCTTTTAATTCGAGGGGACCCTTGTTCCCCTCGTAATCGCCTAGGGAGCCGTATCCCGGATCGGTAAACCATACCGCGCCATCGGGGGAAACCACGACATCGTTTGGAGCATTGAGCTTTTTCCCACCAAAAGTATCCGCAAGAACGGTCGTTTTACCGTTGTACTCGTATCGGACCACTCGACGATTGCCATGTTCGCAAGAGATTTGGCGGCCTTCTTGATCAAAGGTGTTGCCGTTGGAATAGCCCGCAGGGTTGCGGAATGTGGAAATATGACCATCGTCAAGGAGATAGCGTCGTTGGACATTGTTGGGTATGTCGGACCACATGACATATTTGCCGACGCCGTTCCAAGCAATACCTTCGGCCCAAAGATCGCCGGTATGAACGCGCTTGATGGGGGAGTTGCCGACCTTGTATTTTGCGAATTCGGGATCAAGGACGACGACATCGGGTTCGGGATAACGCACCGGTGAGGCGTTGGGGCCATAGTCCCTGACGGGGGTGGGATCTTGGCCCTTGAGGGTAATGGCCGCACCCATGGCGGCACATGCGGAAGCGAAACCTCGGCGGGATAGCATGGACATGGAAAAACCTCCCAAAGGGGTGTGACAAACAAAAAAAACCAATCAATCGATCAAACCCAGAAACTGGGTCCAAGCCTTGTCCCAATCGGCTCCGTCTTTTAGGCCGGGGTCGAAAGAAATAAGACCGAAGGAGTTCCGAACCACTTCGCGGGCTTGGGCAAGGCCTGAAACAAGCCTTAGTCCCATGGCTTGGGTCATGATATTACCGAGGGCCGTGGCCTCGACCGGTCCGGCAAGGACCTGTCGTTGGCAGGCGTCTGCGGTGAACTGATTGAGCAGGGCGTTCTGGCAGCCACCACCGACAATATGAATCGTGTTAATCCGTTTATTGGTTAGAGCCTCAAGCTTTCCCAGAACCCAACGATAGCGTAGGGCCAAGGATTCTAGGGCACAGCGGGCAAAGGCCCCGGGGGTTTCCGGCGCGGGCTGATTGGTCTTTCGACAGTATTGTTCAAACGCGTGGGTCATGGATACGGGCAACACAAACGAGGCATCGTCGGGATCCACGATGGATCGAAACGGTTCGGCTTCACGGGCCTGAAGCACCAGGGCTTCATAGCTATATTCGGATCCTTTGCGGGAGAAATCGCGGCGAATCTCTTGGACCAACCACAACCCCATGACATTTTTCAAAAGGCGAATGGTGTTATCCACTCCCCCTTCATTGGTGAAGTTGGCCTCGCGAGTGGCATCATTTACTAGGGGCGCGGGAATCTCCACCCCCATAAGCGACCAGGTCCCCGAACTGATATAGGCCCATGAATCACCCCGGGCGGGAACCGCCGCCACGGCCGCTGCGGTGTCGTGGGTGGCGGGGGCTACCACTCGTGTTCGTGAAAGTCCCGAGTCGGCCAAAAGGCCGGTCCGAAGCGGGCCAAGTTCCGTGCCGGGGGGGATGATCGTGCCCAACATTTTTGTCGGCAAGCCAAGGCCATCCATCAGTTCCGTGTTCCACGATCGCCTAAACGGGTCGAGCATTTGGCTGGTAGTGGTGTTGGTGTATTCGTTGGCGCGGATGCCGGTAAACCAATAGTGAAACAAGTCGGGCATAAAAAGCATATGCTCGGCCATGTCCAATTGGGGCGACTTGTCACGGTGCATGGCGGCCAGTTGCAAAAGCGAATTGAACCGCATGAGTTGTACGCCCGAACTAGCATACAGTTTTTCGCGGCTGATTTTGCCCAAGACCTCATCGACGATGGTTTCGGTGTGGGGATCACGATAATGCCGGGGGTTGCCCAACAAGGAGCCATCCTTCCCAAGGAAGGCAAAGTCCACGCCCCATGTGTCCACGCCCAAGCTGTCTAGGTGGATTCCCGAAGCACCACACAACCCCAGCGTATGAAGCATTTCTCGAAACAGCGACAACACATCCCATTGGAGGCGGTCCAGCGTTCGCACCGGCAAATTGGGGAAACGGTGCAAGACTTCGAGGCGGACCGCATGACCGTCAAAGCTTCCCAAAACACCCCGGCCGGATTCCGCACCCAAATCGAAAGCGAGCAGATTCCGCGAAGCGTTCATGCGAATGCACCGAATGGGCCAAATGGAAGGACGGAAGCGTCATGAAGTTGGGTCGCCCGGCTCGGGTTGGAACCCGCGGGGCCCGCTTCGGGATAGAATATGAAAGGAGGGCAAATGGGCATGGCCAAAGACCAAGAGATTTTCGTCGCACCCGAAGAGGTGGTGACCCCCACACTCCCCGGTCAGGCGTTGGTTCTGTTCGACGGCTTTTGCCCTTTTTGTCGCCTTTCGATGAACTGCATTCGGCGACTGGATTGGTTTGGGGCCTTGGCATGGAGGAGTTTTCGCCTGCCGGAAAATGTCCCACCGACCACCCCGCCGCTTGATCCTGTGCGCCTTGAGGAAGAAATGCACCTTATAGGGCCAACGGGCTCGCCCATTCTCCACGGTTTTGGGGCGTTTCGGTATATGGCCTGGCGCGTCCCCTTGCTTTTCCCCTTGGCCCCCCTTCTTTACCTTCCTGGGGTACCCTGGTTGGGCCAAAAAGCCTACCAATACATCGCAAAAAACCGATTTGGAATGCTTCCCTGCAAGGATGGGGTCTGCACAATTCCTCCAAAATCCACAAAATAAACTCAGCATTCGTCCTTCCGGACGGATCTCCCAATCGAAAGATCTCCATGCTTGCCAAGACCTTGCGTGAACTCCGTGACAATGAAACCCTTGAAGGGGTATTTCTGGCCACAGGTAAACAGGTTCGCTCCAACAAAAACGGCCAACCCTACCTTCAGGTGGATTTGTGCGACCGCAGCGGCCCAATGACCGCCCGCTTGTGGAATTGTGATGAAAAACGGGCCAAAGCGTTCGAAGATGGCGATTTTGTCCGGGCCAAAGCTCGGGCCCAGCTTTTTCAGGGGGCTATGCAGCTGATCCTAACCGACATCGACAAAGCGGTCGATGGCTCGTTCAACCCTGCCGATTTCCTTCCCAGAACCGAAAAAGATGTCTCCCGCTTGTTGGAGCGGCTAAGGGCCTTGCTGCGCTCCATGGACTCCCACCACCTCCGCGCTTTGGGCGAGGCGTTTTTGATGGATTCCGAACTCATCGAGGGTTTTAGCCGCGCCCCTGCCGGCATTCGTCAACACCACGCCTACATAGGCGGCCTTCTGGAGCATGTCGTCAACATGATGGAGGTTGCCGACCGACTGGTCCCGCTCTACCCTGGGCTCAACCGCGATTTGCTCCTTTGTGGGTGCCTTTTGCACGACATGGGAAAGG
>SIAL01000270.1 GCA_009691815.1 Gemmataceae bacterium
CCAAGTGCCTTAGCACTTCCGCCCGCATCAGGCGTTCGCCAACCTCCGCCTCTCCCAAAAGAAGTGACAAAGCCTCCAAATTCTTCCGCCTTGGACCTGTCGCCGTATGCGATAAAACGGTTGGGGCCTTTTCTCGAAAGGAGTCGTTCCCCCGCCACCAAGTAAGGATGCGTAGCGTCCGTTCCTGATCCGGATTGGTGGCCAGCCCCAAGGCAATAGCCCTGTGATATTCCTCCTCACTAGGCTCTTCCAAATGCTCCGCTTCCAACCAAAGCGGATCCAAATCAACGACACCCTCTTCGCCCTTTAGAGAATCAATCTCTCCTAGGATTTTTGCCGACGCCAACCAAAAAGGATGGTCACAACCAAGGCAAATGGCCACCACCGGGGCTTCATATTCCATCGGGGAAATTTGTTTGCCATCCGTCCAAACACGGACTCCTACAGGGTTTCCCATCCTGATCGTGGGTTGCCTTGCCGGTTTTGAGCAATGGGGGCACCCAACGATTTGATCCGGACCGCAAAGCATTATCATTCCCATTCAAACGGATGGATGGACGGATAGACGGATGGCCTAGGTTGCCAATCCGTCGCCATTTTGCCCAACCCGAACAGGTTGCACAACCCGGACGATCCCCCCATCAGGGACCTTGGTCCTTTTTGTATTGATCCTCAAGGTTGGCACGACAATTTGCCCCTCAATTTCTTGGTATACCCTTTGATTCCCTCAGAAAAGTCGATGTTAATTGCGTCTCTTCCCCAATGTGGGTAGATACAATTCACAACGGAGTTGCCCGATGCAAACAGCTATGCGCACCCTTTTGGCGCTGGGACTGGTTTCCGCCTTAGCCGACTTGGCCATGGCCCAGGGGAATTGGGGAATGAGGCGTGCTCCCAAAGAAAACCGCCGCATTAACCTAAACCTTCGTGATGCTCAAGACGGCTATCCCATCGGCAGTCGGCCCCCTTGGCACTATGGCTACAACCTCCACGATTATGCCGCCGGCTATTTTGGCGGCGGGAACTATCGCGAATACTACGCCTATGGCAGGGGCGGGGTCTCCCTCGGTAATTTCCCCGACTCGCTTCCCGGCCCTGTCTGGACCCGCGATCCCAAGCGCACACCATGGCTCGATCAGCTTCCCATTTTCAGCAATCCCTTGACCGACCCCACCGACAAGGAAAAGACCGCTCCCGAAGGGGAGCCGAACGAAGTCAAGCCGCCCAATCCCCTTCCCAATGACCTACCCGAAACGGCCGCGGGCCTTCCCGAAAAACCGGTTGCCGGAAACTCAAATAACTCCACCCCCCCCGCCCTTCCCCCCAAAAAGGTGATTTCCGACCTAGCCCACATGATCATTTTGGTTCCAGAATCGGCTGAGCTCTGGTTGGAAGGGACCAAAATGGCCCAAAATGGCCTACGCCGGGAATTTGTCACCCCAAAGCTTGATGCCGGGATGCTCTACCAATACAAGATCAAAGCTCGCTGGACCGAAGCGGGCAAGCAGGTCGAACGGGAAAAGGTCCTCCTCGTCCAAGCGGGGGATGAACGGACCATCGACCTTCGAAGTGAAATAAACCCGCCCAAACCCATGCCCTCCGCCTTGTCCGAACCCAACATACTTCCCAAATTGGAAGTGGGGGGGAATGGTTCCTAATCCGGCGAAGTGGCCAGGAAACCGGCCCCGTTACCGGACACAACGCCATGTCAGACTCCCTTAGGGATAGGACCATTGAATACCTGCGCGGCCTGCAAGACCGCATTTGCCAAGGCATGCAAGCCCTTGATCCCAACTCTACTTTTCACACCGACCATTGGGAGCGGCCCGGCGGCGGTGGTGGTCGAACACGGGTCATGGGGGGTGGCGATGTTTTCGAAAAAGGGGGAGTCAATTTTTCCGAGGTCCACGGCGAAATGTCCCCCGAATTTGCCAAGCAACTTCCAGGCGTTGGGACCCGCTTTTTCGCTGCGGGGGTTTCGCTTGTCCTTCATCCTAAAAACCCACACATCCCTACCGTCCACGCCAATTTTCGTTTTCTCCAAAAGGGGGAGGCTTCTTGGTTTGGCGGGGGGGCCGACCTAACCCCCTACTATCCCAACCTCGAGGATGTGGTCCACTTTCACCGAACTTGGAAGTCCGTCTGCGATCGCCACCAAAAGGTTGCCAACCACGCCCATTTCAAAGCGGAATGTGACCAATATTTCTATTTGCCCCATCGGGAGGAAGCCCGCGGAATTGGAGGGATCTTTTTTGACTATCTAAAGGACAACCCCGAAGAAGTTTTCGCCTTTGTCCAAGACGCCGGGAACCAGTTCGTCCCAAGCTACGCCCCTATCGTCACCCGTTGCCAACAGGCCCCCTTCACCGAAGCCCAGCGCGATTTCCAAACCTATCGCCGTGGCCGCTATGTCGAGTTCAACCTGATCTATGACCGTGGCACCATTTTCGGGCTCAAAACCAACGGCCGCACCGAATCGATCCTCATGTCGCTTCCCCCGCTTGTTCGCTTTGTGTACAACTATCAGCCCACCCCCGGTTCCGAAGAAGAAAAACTCACCTCATGGTGGCTCAAACCCCGGGATTGGGCCGCCGAAAAATTACTAGGAGAATGACTTTGAATCTGTCTACACCCAAAAAAGCAGCCCTCGTTACCGGCGCCGCCACCGGCATTGGCCGGGAGGTGGCCCTCCGAATGGCAAGAGCCGGACTGGCCGTCGGCATCAACTTTTCCAAAAGCCAATCCGAGGCCGAGGAAACGCTGGCCCTGATTCAGGCCGAGGGAGGCGAGGGACTTCTCCTAAAGGGCAAAATCGGTTCAGACAGCGTGGCCAAGGACCTTGTCGCCCGTTGTGTCGAGGCTTGGGGCGGATTGGATGTGGTCGTTAACAATGCCGCAACCACCCATTTCGTCGGCCTGACCGATTTGGATGCGGCGAACGATGCCGTTTGGCAAGAAATATTCCAAGTCAATGTGATAGGCGGGTTTCAGGTGTGCCGTGCCGCCGCGCCATACCTTAAGGTTCGTGGGGGTTCGATCGTAAACATTAGCTCCGTGGCGGCCGCCAGCGGCATCGGCAGCAGCATTCCCTATTCCGCAAGCAAAGCCGCGGTAAACACTATGACCAAGTCATTGTCCAAGGCTTTGGCCCCCGAGGTGCGCGTTAACGCCGTCGCTCCCGGACCCGTGAAAACAAGATGGCTAAAGGATCACCAAGCCATGATCGACGCCGCCGTTGCCCTAACGCCATTGGGGCGTGCGGCCGACCCAAAAGACATTGCCGAAGCTGTGCTATTTTTGGCCTTGGGAACAAGCCTGATGACCGGCCAAATCGTCGTGGTAGACGGTGGCCGCACCCTAAGCGGAGTGTAAGCTTTCCCTACGGAACAAAGCACCCCTGAAAGGCGCTTTACCAAAAAGTCCGCCCAAATTCCAAACCTATTTTACTTGCGATGACGAATCTTGGCGCGCATGCGCCTCTTCTTGCGTCCAACTTTTCTACGACCACTACCCCGTCTGCTACCCATGAGAGGCCTCTAAACGCTGCTAAAGTCAATAAACCACCCGACTCCTAATCCGGAGAAGGGAAACCACTATCTTAAACGGAAATGCGGACGCTGACAACTGGGAATGGTCCGGAACCTTTTTATTGATCCCAAATGGGTCCACCCAATCCCCTCCGCCACCACCTCTTTTGCCAACTCTCAAAGGAACGATTCTTGCCCCTTTTAGGCCTTTTTGCTACTGGTTTTCAACCCGCCTTGCCTCGAAAAGATGCCGGTTTGACAAATTTCCTTTCGCCCTTTTTTCTTCGAAAATCCCCTACAAAAACCCAAAATACCCCATCCGCTTACCATTGTTTCCCTCTACCAAGAGGCAACAACCTCCCGCCCGGTCCTTTTTCCCAACCTACAAGAGGTTCAAAAAACAGGACCGCCCTTGGGTTGATTTCAGCTGGCTATTCGTTTTTCCCACAAAAATTTTTGGAAGAGTGCATCGGGCCACCGGAACGCCTTCCCATTAACCAACTCTTTTACCGTTCCCTCACCGAGGCCCTTTCCAACAGGAAGTTTTCATGAAGGATTTCGAAACAGACCCCATAGGGCACCTACCCACCGAAGCCCGACATCCTCGGTCGGCCAACATCGACCTCCTCGATGCCACCGAAATCGCCACGCTCATGAATGAGGAAGACGCCACTATTGCCCCACTGGTGGGTGCCCAGACGGCAAAAATGGGTGCTCTTGTGACCGCGATTGTCCACCGGCTGCAACGGGGGGGCAGGCTTATCTATGTCGGGGCCGGCACCTCTGGCCGCCTAGGTGTGCTAGATGCCTCCGAATGCCCACCAACCTTCAACTCCCCACCCGGGCAGGTCCTGGGGATCATCGCGGGAGGCCTGGGCGCCCTCCACCGAGCGGTCGAAGGGGCCGAGGATTCCTTTGAAAATGCCCTTATTGACCTCGAAACCCTTGCCCTTGACAGCCGAGATTGTGTTGTTGCCATAGCCGCCTCTGGCCGTACGCCCTATTGCCTCGGTGCCTTGGCAAAGGCCACCGTCGTCGGTGCCCTCACCGGCGTGGTGGTCTGTGTTCAACAAAGCGAAATGGCCCGCCAAGCCCAACACGCCATCGAGGTGGAAACCGGCCCAGAAATCCTCACCGGGTCAACCCGCCTACGAGCGGGCACCGCCACCAAATTGGTCCTAAACACCCTCTCGACGGCGGTCATGATCGGCTTGGGGAAAACTCACGGCAACCTGTTGGTGGACCTCCATGCCACCAATGAAAAACTCACCTACCGAGCCATCCGCATTGTTTCCCAAGCGGCAAACATCCCCCTAGATGAGGCGAAAAAATGCCTGGCCCAGAGCCAAGGCGAAGTAAAAACCGCCATTGTCGTTTCCCTTTTGCAAATCGACCCGGCCACCGCTCGCCAAAGACTCCTCGCTTCCGGGGGCCGAATTTCGCAATCCCTTCACAACATCCAAGTCACTTCCCAACCATCGGACCAAGGCAAAATCTTTGTCGCCATCGACGGCGGCGGCACTCATCTCCGGTTGCGTTTTGGGAT
>SIAL01000271.1 GCA_009691815.1 Gemmataceae bacterium
CGTGATATATCTGCTTCCACTCGGCGGCGTGGTCGAGTTCAAATTCGACCGCGGTCATGTCGATTCCCGGCTGGGGCCAAGGAGAAATCGGCCCCCGGGGCAAGCCGACAATGGATAGCCTTTTGTTTGGCCCAAGGATTAAAGCCTTTTTGCCATCCGCGGTGATTTCGAGGCTACCAATGGGGCCAATGACCGACTCTTGGCGCGTGGCCAAATCAAAGACCGCCCAGGTGGATTGTTCTTTACTGGTGGATCGCTGGTACCAGACAGCTTGGCCCACCGATTGGAGGCCCCCATAATTGCCCGCGGCCACCGGAAGCTGAAAGGTTCGAATTGCCAAACCATCAGCATCGATTTTTACACCGGCCTCTTTAGCCGTTTCCTGAGAAGCCTTGGCCGGTTCCACTTCATCGGTTTTTGGCGCGAAAGGAGACGGGGTATTCTTGGCTAGAGCCACGGCGTAAACCCGGCCCATATCCCGATAGGCATGGTTCCACTCGGTCGAAGAGTAGATCGGGTTCAAATCGCGATTGGACACAAAAAAGAGAAACTTTCCGTCCCCGCTGAACACCGGATTGGCAGAAGAATGCCAAGCATCGGTCACATCAATAACCTGATTGGTTTCCACCTGTTTGAGGCGAACCTTGCGCATATCGTTTAGGGTCTGCTCGGACCAGGCGACCCATTTGCTGTCGGGGGACCAAGAGGCATCGCGGACCTCCCATTTGGCGTCGGCAACCACCTCGGAGATTTTTTTGGAGGCAAGGTCGATCATGCGAACGCGAAATTTGCGGTCGGTCCACAAAAGTTTTTTGGAATCGGGCGACCAGACGAGGTCGTAGAGATAAACGCTCCCCCCTGTTGTCAGCTGGACCGGGGCCGATTTGCCATCGGGCGCCACCAAATGAATCTCATCCTCACCGGAGGCGTCCGAGAAAAAGGCGATCTGCTTCCCATCGGGCGACCAGGTAACATTGCGGTCGTGTGCCCCAGGTGTATGGGTAAGGCGGCGCGTAATGCCCGGTCCGCTAGCGATGCTAAACAGCTCGCCACGGGCGGCAACGACAAGTCGGTTGCCCTCAGGCGAGGGAGCGCCGGAGCCAAGGTTAGCGGAGACATTGGTTAAAGCGGTTCGGGCGGCGCTAAAGTCTTCGGCGATCTCCACGGGAACTTTGTCCAGTTTGGCGGTGGCGAGGTCCCATTTCCAAAGCCATCCACCCTGTTCAAACACAAGGGCCGTATCCCCCATAGAGGGGAATTTGACATCGAAATCCTGAAAGTCTGTTAGTTTTTTAGTCTCTTTTGTAACATAATCCATCACATACAGGTTCATCCGTTTGCTGGTCTCTCGATCGGACAGGAAATAGATTTTTCCGCCGTGCCACATCGGTTCGATTTCCTGATCTAGGGTGGTGCAAAGAGACTCGGTTTTTTTGGTGGCAAAATCATAGGTCCAAAGGTCGTCACACATTCCCCCACGATAGCGCTTCCAGGTGCGAAATTCGCGGAAAATGCGGTTGTAAACGAGTTTTTTGCCATCGGGAGAATAGCTGGCAAAGCCACCCCTAGGCAGGGGAAGGGCTTTGGGCAAACCACCCTCGGCGTCTACGGTGTAGAGCTGGCCCACAAAATCGTTGAAGGTGCTCATTCGGGAACGAAACAGGATCTCCTTGCCGTCTGGTGTCCAACCCAGGGTGATATTGTTTGGCCCCATTCGGTCCGAGACATCATCCCGTTCCAAGGTGGGTGTCCAAGTAAGCCGACGGGGTTCGCCGCCTTGGCGATTCATGCGAAAGATTTCGGTGTTGCCGTCGTATTGAGCCGTAAAGGCAATGGTTTTGCCATCAGGAGAGAATTTGGGAAACATCTCAATGCCGGGGCTACTGGTGAGCCTGCGGGCGGTGCCCCCTTTTGCCGACACCGTGTAAAGGTCCCCGGCATAGGTAAACACAATCTGATCCCCATTTATTGTCGGAAACCGAAGGAGCCTAGCTTCCTCGGCCAAACCGTAAGTGGAACCGAAACCGGTAAAGGCAATCAGGGCGATTCCCAAAAGATGTGGCATACGCATGATGGATTTCCTGTTTTATGCAAAGCTCCCAAGTTATCTTGGCAAAACGAAGGGTGATTGTAAAGGAGAAGATTGGCCAAGAAGCCTTATCCCCACCGGTCGGGTTTCTTTTTTGACCATCAAAGTGGCATGGTAAACTGGCCAAGGGGAAGGCAAATCAGACAATAACAACTATTGCCCCCCAAAGTGGAGCCCCATGATGACACGCGAAGAAATGATGCAAAAAGTCCTAGATTGCGGCATAGTTGCCGTGGTCCGGGCCAAAGATGGTAGCCAGCTGGTGGAAGTTTGCCGGGCCTTGGCAGATGGTGGCATCACCGTGGCCGAGATCACTTTCACCGTTCCCGATGCCCTCGGGGTCCTAAAGGCGGTCAAAAGCGAACTGGGCCACCGCATCCTCCTTGGGGCGGGGACCGTGTTGGATTCCGAAACCGCTCGGGCGGCGATTTTGGCCGGGGCCGAATATCTGGTTTCCCCGACCCTGAACCTTGAGGTCATTGCCCTTGCCCGTCGCTATGGAAAGCTGTCCATGCCGGGAGCATTCACCCCCACCGAAATCCTCACCGCCTATGAAGCCGGAGCGGACATTGTTAAAATCTTCCCCGCCGAGGTGGTGGGCCCGGCCTATTTCAAGGCGATTCGAGGTCCACTTCCCCAAGTGCGAATGATGCCCACTGGCGGGGTGGACCTAGTTACCGCCGCTAGGTTTCTCGATGCCGGGGCCTGTTGCCTTGGCATGGGAAGCCAGCTCATCGACCCAAAGGCCTTGGCTGCGGGTGACATGAACACGATCCGCGAAACGGCGGCCAAGTACCGCGCCGTAGTGGACGATTGGCGAGCCAAGAACAAATAGACCACCCCATTACCTCTTAAAACGATTTCTTTAGGGAGAATACGCGATGGCATATGACTTGATTGGTTTTGGCGAATCCATGATCCGGCTCGCTCCACCCGCCTTTCACCGGCTGGAACAGGCAAGGAGTCTCGACCTCAAAATCGGCGGGGCGGAATTAAACACCGCGGTCGGCATAGCTCGGCTTGGCCGCAAATCCACTTGGGTTTCCCGTCTCACGGACAATTCTCTGGGCCGCCTTGTCACCAATCACGCCCGGGAAGCGGGGGTCGATACCAGCCATGTTCTGTTTACGCCAGATGATCGGGTCGGCCTCTATTTTCTTGAGTTTGGCGCCGCCCCTAGGGCTTCGGGCGTCCTGTACGACCGCAAAAATTCCGCCATTGCCGCCATCAAACCGGGAATGATCAACTGGGACAAGATCATGCCCGGTTCCAAGTGGTTTCATGTAACGGGGATTACGCCCGCCCTCTCGACAACCGCCGCCGAGGCCACCATGGAAGCCTGCCAGGCGGCCAAACGCCACGGCCTCAAGGTTAGCTACGACTTAAACTATCGGGCCAAGCTTTGGACCGGTGCCGAGGCGGGAAGGTGCATGTCCGAACTGATGCGATTTTGCGATGTTCTCATTACCACCGAAGAGGACATCGAAAAAGTCTTTGGCATCAAAGGCAACAGCTACGAAGAAGCCGCGGCCAAGGTCGGGGCAAAGTTTGGCACAAAAAAGATCGCCATTACCCTGCGGGAGAATCCGCTCGTCTGGAAAAACATCTGGACCGCCATTCTGTGGACACCCGAGACGGTACTTCAAACAAGGACCTTTGAAGTGGAAATTGTCGACCGACTTGGCGCAGGGGACTCTTTTGCCGCCGGGCTTATCCACGGAATGCTCGATGGCGATGACCAAAAAGGGCTCGATTGGGGCATCGCCATGAGCGCCATCAAGCACTCGATTCCCGGAGACTTTGCCTGGGTCACCGCCGCCGAGGTGGAAGCTACCGTCAAAGGCGGGGGCCTGCGCATCGCCCGCTAAATCCCAACCCTCCGGCCCCGGTCTTTTATGGGGCCGGGGCCACTAGCTTCCTATTCCCGCCAAAGCCAGATTAGGGAATCCGGAAGGATGGCTCCCCCGTGCTTGCCGCTGTGCGGGCCATCCCCCTCCACATAGCGCGATTCATATTTCTTGAACCGTAGGGCCGCATCCATCGACCGGTTGGCCAAGGGCCAGTTGCCATGTTCGTTGTCCAAATCATTGGAACCTTCCTGCATGAAAATCCGAATCGGTTTCTTTGCCGTTTTTCTGAGGATGCCGGGATAGGCATCGCCGCCCCGGATATTGGTGAAGCTGCCAATATGGCTTAAAACTTTTGAAAACATATCCGGCCGTTCCCAAGCCGCGGTGAAGGCGCAAATGCCGCCGCTTGAGATTCCGCAAATACCCCGGCTAGCGGCATCGGTCTTTAAGTTCACCCGCTTTTGCACCTCGGGGAAAATCTCCTTTTCCAAAAAGGTCACATACTGGGCCGATCGGGTGTCGTATTCAAAGCTCCTGTTGGAACGGGCCTTTTCGCCCTCTTTTTGCGCTTTCACCGATCCGGGATTGATGAATATACCCGCCATTACCGGGATCTTTTTTTCGTGAATCAAATTATCAAACACGATGGTGGTCCGAAATTGACCCTTTTCCCCGGCGTACGACGAACCATCCTGAAACACCATGCTGGCAATGGCGGTGGTGCCATCATATTGCGCCGGGATATAGACCAAAACCTCGCGTTCGCTCCCGGGGAAAACCTCGCTTTTGTGGGTGAATTTCTGGATTTTCCCCTGAGGAACGCCTTCCTTCCTTTGGGAATCCGGGCCAAGCACATAGTCGTCTATCGCCATGGCCGATCCGCCAAAGGCCAAAAATGCTAACAAAACCCATCGGTAAACTTTCGCAATCATCGCCTGCTCCTGTTTGAGGTAGAACTTACGCAGTTGGATCGAAAGGAGGCCAAATTCATCTGAAAAGGAATCGCCTTGGTAATTTGGGATGATATTTAGGTTGTCCAAAGCTCCAAAATCTGGGCACCTGGGTAACTCCTAACCATGTCAAACCGCCCAATTCCCCTAGCCACCGAAATCAAATTTCCAAAAAAAA
>SIAL01000272.1 GCA_009691815.1 Gemmataceae bacterium
GTCCCCGCATCCGCGGCTTTACCTTTGGCCAAAGAACCCTTCTCGGCATTTCTTTCCACAACCGCACTCGACCCAATAGCCACCACCGAAGATTCGACCTTCACCGGGGCCAGAGTGGATGCCGGGGCCAGATCGGGAAGCTTTAATTCACGAGGTTTGGCGACGGCCAAGGGTGGGAGCACTTCCAGTTTTTGGGTAGTCCGGGTGAAAATTTCATTCGGTTTGGATTCCGCCAAAGCAAGATTTTCGGCAGGCCTATCGTCCTGGATCACCAAAGAGGCGATCGAACTGGGCGGTTTACCTTCACTTGACCAGTGGTAAAATTTGGTAGGAGACACGCTTCCGTCGGGCTTTCTTGGAGCCTGAACCACGGTAATGCGATGACCATTGTCGATGGCACTCACCAGATAGACCCGACTTCCGTCAGGCAGCGTTCCTGTTTGAATGATGCGACACCGGAGGGGAGTTTTTCCCTGTTCGGTGATTGTCATTAATCGTTCGCGTACAGCCCCTGAGGTAGCCCGCTCGGTTGGGCCTTGAGCCAAAACGGCACTGCCACCGGTCAATGTTAAAACGAGGGGACCTAACCACCATGCACGGACCATGTTCGCCACTCCTTGTGGGGGAATGTGCTTATTGAATTGCCCCGGTCTGCGGGTTTCGGCCCCCGGGTCAGAGGGGTTGGTTTGGCAAAACTAATGCACACCTTTAATGGATGTATCGTCCCTGCCGGGGTTAACCTTCAGTCCGAATGTGCAGGTTGTGCGGAGATTGCGGGAAATACCCATTTGTGGAACCAACGAAGGAAGGCAAAAGGAAGAAAACGAAAACAACTCAAACGATTGTTGACCATTTTGAAATCGGAAGTCACCTGGGAGGGCTGGTTGGATTAAGGTATTGGGCTAGGCAAGGCCCTTTTTCCTCACGAAAAAGCATTCCCTAGCAGTAAGAAGAGTCAATTTTTGCCGGGTGGCATAAGTAGTTCAAGCCCACCCAACACCATTCCGGTTACCAAGCCGCCCCCATTGGCCCAATTGGTAACGGGTAAATCTTTTTGCACAATGCCAAGGGCAAACCAGGCCAAAAGGATTAGGATGGTTGCTCCCCGGAGATGAAATCTTTTGGGTGAAGAGCTTAATGTTTGCACCCAAACAAAACCCAAAAAGCCATAAACTACCCCGGAAAGCCCGCCAAAAAACCGGACTGGTCCAAAGGCAGCCTCGACAAAATTTGCACAAGCGGCCAAGACCAGAAACATCCCAAGGAAGTGCCAGCGGCCCAATTTTTTTTCTACCTGGCAACCGAGGTCCTGAAGCATCAAGAGATTGAAAACGAGGTGGATGAAGGTGAAATGGAGAAAAACCGGGGTGATGGCTCGCCAAGGTTCGGCAAAATCAAACGAAAGAGGTATAGCACCCCCAGGGACCATGGGGCCAAAGGTGATGCGCTTGAACAGATCATCTCGATCTTCGCCAAACCAAGTAAGGATGGTAACCGCCACCGCCGAGGCCGCCAAAATGGCCGAGGTGGGCTGCCAGCTGGGTCGTGGCACGGCGGGATTTTGGAGGTGGGTAACCTTGGTTGTCTCGGAAGGGAGACTTTCCGGTTGGGGCTTGGCCGGAACGCGAAAATCTTCGTGATCGGGATGGGCCACAAAGCGCTGCCAATCCAAGCGGGCATCCAAAGCCTCGCCCTCGTCAAACACCCAAACGGCAAACTGGTCCGCCTCGGGCCGGACCATAGCCCCTTTGCCTAAATGGTCCAAATAGCCCACGAAGGTGTCGGCTTTTTGGGGGTCGGCGGTGATCCCGATCAATCGCATGGGGCAAATCCAAAAATATTCGGGTCCGGCTGGATATCTCCTTATCATACTCTTAATGGGGACAAAGGAATGAAAAAAACAAAATCTAACGGTCAGCCACTCGTGGCCAAAACCCAAGGGAAAGGTGGGAATGTTGGCAAACCTCCTTCGGAAATTCCCCAAGGAAACAAGGATCCGGTCTCCAAAAACTCAAGTTCCCCGTCCAAACCCATAACCAAGAAGGGGCAAAAAGCGCAAAAAGAAGAACGGGTCTCTAAAATCCTTGCTATCCTTCAAAGGCTTTATCCGGATGCGCGCTGTGCCCTTGAATATGAAACCCCTGTCCAATTATTGGTGGCAACCATCCTCTCCGCCCAATGCACCGATGTGCGGGTCAACATGGTGACGCCGGGGCTTTACAAGCGGTATCCCGATGCCAAGGCGTTTGCCCGGGCCAATCCCTCGGAATTAGAGACGCTGATCCAGTCCACCGGTTTTTTTCGAAACAAAGCGGCAAACATTATCGCCTGTTGTCAAGAATTGGTCGCGGTTCATGGGGGCCTAGTCCCGAAAACGATTGAGGAGCTTGTCCCGTTGGCAGGGGTGGGACGAAAAACCGCCAATGTGGTATTGGGCAATGCCTTTGGGGTTCCCGGCATCACTGTGGATACCCATGTGGGAAGGCTCAGTCGGCGAATGGGACTTACCCAAGAAACTCAGCCGGTAAAGGTGGAAACGGAGCTGATGGAACAGATCCCCCAACCCCTTTGGACGATTTTTAGCCATAGGATGATCTACCATGGGCGGCAGGTTTGCGATGCGAAAAAGCCACGGTGTGGATCGTGTGCCCTTGCTCCGATTTGTCCCCAAACCGGGGTGGAAAAAAGGGGGATGCCCTGCTAAAATTCAGGCAATTGGGGAAAAACGGAAAAAGACAAGAATTATTTGGCCGAATCGGACATGGGATACGCTTGTAGAGGTTAAGTGGCTTCCACAAAACCGAACAAAGGGCCCAGAATGTATACTACAACGGTATGGGTGATAATCGCCGGATGGGTGTTTTCACAAGAACCACCAGCGTTCAAGTTGTATGCCACCGCCGCCAATATCGAGGATTCCCCCAAACTCTATCTGGATCGTGAGGTTCATCTTTCCGGTGCGGATTTAAGTTTGGCCTTTCGGGCCATGGAATCCTCCGACGAGGAACGGATCCCTTATACGACAGCCCAAATCAGTGGGCGGGGCCATGTGATCGGTTCCGGCACGAGTTTTGTGTTTCTTGTCCCGGGCCAGTTGCGCCGTAGCCTGTTGCAACTTCATCCCAAAAAAACGAGTATTCATGCCGATATTACGATTCAGGTGCGTAAAAGCACAATTGCTACCCGGGGTGGGAAAATCCTTTATGTGGGAGAAATCACCTCGGTGGTGGAGGTGAGCCCCAAGTAGCCCGGAGATCTTATTTTCGTTGGAGCAAAAACTCCAATAGGTCCGCCATATCCTGAGGCGAAAGGAGTTTTTCCACCCCGGAAGGCATGACCGAAACCTTGCCGGGTGTCATTTCTTCGATCTGTTCGCGGGGGATTCGATCAACGGCGGCCGGGCCTACCGCGATTCGCAACCCGTCTGGACCATCCTCCTGCAAAATTCCCGTTACAATCCGGCCGGATTTGGTGACCACCACCACTGGTTCATAACTTCTAACAAAGCTGGCGTTGGGGACAAGGATCGATTCCAAAAGGTCGATTTTGGACCGGATTTGGCCAATTCGGCTAAGGTCAGGCCCCGTGTCGCCACCCACATAGCCGATTTTGTGACAACCCGCGCAAGCTCCTTTAGCCCCGTTAAAAACGATATGCCCGCGGGCTAAATCGCCCTTGGGAAGTTGAGCGAAATAGTCTCCAAGGCGTTTGGCCTCCTCGGCCCGATTGGGTTCCCGTCTGGCCAAAACCGCCTGGGCCTTTTCGCGTACCTTGGGTGCGTGTCGTTCCAGCAGGGCCCTAGCCATGGCGGGGGCAACCGCTTCGGCAATTTCGGGTTGGTTAAGCGCCTCCACAAAGACCAGACCCACGGCATCGCCTTTGTTCGCTGTAAAAAGATCCAAAATCCTGCTCATGTCGGCGGGGCTTGCCAAGGGAATAGCCATGGCAATTTGTTTTAGTTGCCCAAGGTCCGGGCGGCCCTTGGCTAGTGCGGTTAAAGCATTCGACCTTTCCATGGGAGTTCGCGTTCGATTGAGGGCTGGAACCAACACCGCAAAAGTTTTTTTGGTCCACACAGTGCCTTGGGGCAGGGTGGCGAGGGCTTGTAATCGAATGGGCAGGCTTTGAGTGGAATCCTCCCCAATGGTTTCCAATTCCCGAATCCATTTGGCAGGCAGCGTTCCTCCCACCGATTGAGCGACTCCCATCGCCAAGGCGTTATCCTTTTCCTTAAGGGCCTGTGCCACCGGTTCGAACCAGGCTTCGGGGACTTTGGTCAACCGAGCATTTGCCATGGCTTCAAGAGCCCGATCTTTGTGCTCCTTTTGAGAGGCCCAAAGACCCAAAAGTTGGGAAACTTTGGGAGAACTCGCCAAATTTGCCAAGGTTTCCGAGCCAAGAAGCTTGGGCTCTTTTTGAATCGAATCGGCCAGTTGGGTTCCCCACTCGGGATGATGCCCAAGAATCCACAGAGCTGTTGGCCGAATGGCGGGCCCCCCTGTTTGGAGGAGTTCCCAAACCGAATTCGGTCCCGAAAGATGGCCTGTCTGGTCCAAAGCGACAAGAACTAGGGCCCGGGCGGCAGGTTGACTTTTGGTGCTATATTCAAGTGCAATGGTCGCCTGATTGGGTTGGCCATGTAAAAGTTGGATCAGGGCATGAGTCAGGGCCCTGGCCAAAACCTCATCCCCGTTGACCGAATTCAAACGGTCAAGGAGTGGTTTCATAGCTTGGGCGGCTTGGGACCGGGCAATTCCCTTGGCCCCGATGCGGGCAATGGTGGGATCGGTGCTTTGCAACGCTTGCAAAAAGTTGTGCCCAGATTCCTTGTGCCCAGATTCCTTGTGCCCTTTTGCAATCAAGGCTTGGAGGTGAACCAATTGAATGTTACGGGATCCTGTATTGGCGAAAGACAAAAGAGCCATTGCGGAATCGTTATCCTCGATTTGGGCAAGGGCCCATAAGGCCTGCATTCGGGGCCCTTCCGGCAAGGATTCATTACGGGCAAGGGCGGCCAAGGTTTTGGTGTCTTTTCGAAGGATCAACTCCTCGGTGGCCCTTTTG
>SIAL01000273.1 GCA_009691815.1 Gemmataceae bacterium
CCATGCATTTCAATTGCGCCGCCATTAAATCCTGATACATTATTTACAAAATAGGAATTTGCTATATCTAATTTGCTAACAGTAAAAATAGCTCCTACCAAGCCGCCTATGCCGGCAGATAATGAATCTCCATTAAAACTAAATTCAGAATTTGTTATTTTAATAGTTGCATTAAGTGACGAATAGTTATATATCCCACCTGTGTCGTTTCTTGCTATTAAGCTATTATTGATTGAAATTGAGTTCGCATTGTCATTTCTTATTCCTTGCAAACTAACATTGATAATTTTGCTGTCAGTTATATTAAGAGCCCCGGATCCAGATTGGGTGTATATTCCATAACCTTTAATGCCATTGCCAATATCTCCATCTATGAAAATATTTGCCAAATTTAAAGTGCCCCCAATATGGAATACTGCCCCAACCGAGCTGCCGCTAACTTCGGTAAACGAGTTTGCCAGGGTCATGCCCGTTAATTCCGCAGAGGTTGCTTGGGTTTGGGTTACAAAAAGGCCGCTGGCTGCCCTTAGCGTTCTCACTTGCAGTTTTGCGCCTGTCCCAACTCCCCCCCCTACAGGTGCGTTGATCAAAGACGCAGGAAATAGCGTGCTGTCCAAAATTTCATTAACTTGTTGCCCACCCCCGGGCTTTTGAACATAAATACCCGTTATGGCACCATTTAGGCCAACGGATGTTACCGTAAATTGAGCACCCCCGGCATAGGTCGGCCCGGATCCAACCGGTTGGTAAAGAATATCGCCCGGGGCATAGCCAATCCCTGGGGTTGCAACGGAAACTGTCTCAATGCCGTTTATGGCTTGAATAGTCAACGGGGTGAAATCGGAACTTGTACCCGGACCGTTTACCTGAATTTTTGGGTTGGAAAGCAACAATGCCCCATCGACGCCATTTAGGGTAATGGTTTGAGGAGATTGGGAATTGAAGACGGTTGGATCAAAGGTAATCACGGCATCTTCATTGGAAAGGCCAGCAAGTTGCAATCCCCTGCGCAGCGATCCATCCAAAGGACCGCCAACCTCCCCCGGAACATCAGTGATGTTGGTAACCACATAATTGAAGGTGGGAACCAAACGGGATTCCAACAATTCCAATCGGGGCGATTTATGGTTTCGGTTAGCAATACCTTCACATTTGGAATTGTCAAAGATCGCCGAGATTCGAGAAATTAGGGACCTTCGATTTTTGAATTTTGACATGTTCATTTCCCCTTTTGGGCTGTTTTGACTATTTTTCCGCCTGAACCCATTGGATCTCATCTTCATTCAAAGAAGGATAATTATTCCAAAGGATCGGCAAACTGGATGCCAAGTCTGGAGAAAGGTTTTAGGAAAGGGAATTTGCCTTGGTAATTTGGGCAATTTTCCAGTATCCTCACACCCATCTTGCCAACCCCATTTTTCATCAGGATGGACACACCTTTAACGATTGCTATCGGGATAAGGTTTGAGGGTCTTGACGGTTATCATCCAATTTTCATCTGGTCCCCAAAGGGGTTATCTGGGGATTTTTTTTACTTTCCAGTCTTCCTGAATGGTTTGCCCCTCTAGTTTTCCAACCCCTTGCGACCAAATCGACATCGTATCCACCCCGGGAAACATCTTGTTTCCAAAGGGTCCCGATGGGATTAGAAAATCAAAATCCTCGTGAAAAACGATCATGTCCCCCGGATCCCTGGCGAACCATTGAAGGTGTTGCAAATCGGTGGTACTTGTTGTGACTTGCAGGAATAAATCCACCGGAATCCAACCCAGCTGAAAATGGTGCCATTCCGCCCGCAAATACCACTGATGGTTCAGATTTCCTCCCCCTGCCCGATTGGGAATGTAAACGGAAGAACGAGCAATCCTTCCCACCAAGGATCTGGCAGGAATGCCTTGGCTTCTACAAAGGGCCACAAAAAGAGCATTTATGGCCCCCAAATTTCCCTCTTTTTGGTTTGCACAAACAGAGGCTTTGCGTTCGGTTTTCGTATCATCGCGAAGTTTGATGTTTTTTCGAACATAAAGGAAAAACCTTTGCGCAACCAACCAATCATCCTCTCCCACTTGCCTTCCCAGTTTTGCCCCCTTCAGCCAACGCCCAAATTCTTCGGATTCGTGATCAACCGTTGTGGTGGAACGCAGGTAGGGCTTTTGTTCCTCGGGTTTGAGGGCGGGAAACGGGTTTTTAGGAACAAATCCCGGCCGTTTTGGAACCAATTTGCGATAATGAAGTTCAACCTTTGCCTGCAACTTCGTCTCCAATTGGTTCTTGGTGACGGATTTGGGTAAACCCTCGGCACCCACCATGACATTGGTTTGCAAAAACGGCCGCTTGAGCGGGTTTTGCTCGAACGACAGGGTTTGCTTCCCTGGGGACAACTCCACACTTAATACTTTTTGACAGGGTAAATCAGGCAATTTCGGCACGACAACGATCCAATTGGTCCCTTCAAATCCAGGATTGTTTACCTTCAAAACAAGGGTTGCCTCATAGGTCCCCGAAATTTTGCGTTCCCAAACCAACGATTTGGCATCTTGCCATTGCCCCAGACTCAACGAAAGGAAGAACAACAGACAATTCATGGTAGGTCCCTTTTGAAAGGGGAATGCTAACTTTTATGAATCGAAACCAAAGTACCGTTAGCCTAGCTAGTGTTGGAATTTGGAAAACCCAAAGGGCACCTTTTTAAGCCTCCAATTACAAGAAATGGGAAGGTATGAACCACTATTCTGACTACTTTTGCAAGCAATCCGGCCTACTTTTGCAAGCAATAACGGAGCTATTAGGTGAATGGCGAGCCGGCCAGCCGGTAGGAGCCTCCGCTCGCCCTGTTTTTGCAAGCCACAATCCCTAATTCGAGATTTTCCCCGAAAGAACCCGGTTTTTAGGGGGATAAACTGTTATTTGTTCGCCCAAATCACGGTTGAATTTCCAATGGCGGATCCTAGAATTGACTACAGAACACCATCATTTCATGATCTAAGCAAGGGAAAACATGATAAACAGCACGATTAAAAGCGATGTCAAGGATATGGGTTTGGCAGCTGCCGGGAAAAAACGGATCTTATGGGCCGATTCCGATATGCCCGTCTTGAGGATGGTTCGTGATCGCTTTGAAAAGGAAAAACCGCTGGCCGGGCTGAAAATGTCGGCCTGTCTCCATGTGACAGCGGAAACGGCTAATTTGGCTCGGGCCCTCAAAGCCGGGGGAGCGGATTTGGTTCTAATCGCCTCCAATCCTTTGAGCACCCAAGATGATGTTGCAGCAAGTTTGGTTGCGGACTTTGGCATCTCGGTTTTCGCGGTTCGTGAAGAAGACAACGATAAATATTATCAGCACATTGTGGAAGCCTTGGCTCATGAACCCAATGTCACCATGGATGATGGTGCGGATTTGGTTTCCGCTATGATTTTCATCGCCTTGGATCGACTCAAAGATGTCCACCCCGTGGTGAGAGCTTGGGCCGAGAAACTTAGCCCTTCCGAACGAAAAGCCCTTGTGAGCAAAGTCACCGGCAGCATGGAAGAAACCACTACCGGTGTCAACCGTCTGAGGGCTATGGAACGGGATAATGTCCTGCAATTCCCTGTGATTTCGGTAAACGACGCTCTCACCAAGCACCTTTTCGATAATCGTTACGGAACAGGTCAAAGCACAATTGACGGCATCATTCGGGCCACCAATGTTTTGTTGTGTGGCCGTCGAGTGGTGGTGTGTGGTTACGGTTGGTGCGGGAAAGGTGTGGCCCAGCGGGCTAGGGGATTGGGCGCCTTGGTAATTGTCACCGAAGTCGATCCTGTTCGCGCTTTGGAAGCCGCCATGGATGGTTTTCAGGTAATGCCCATTGCCTGTGCCGCCGCAGAAGGTGACATTTTTATTACCGTTACAGGCAACAGCGGTGTCATTCGCAAGGAACACTTTGAGGTCATGAAAAATGGCGCCATGGTGTGCAATAGTGGTCACTTTGATGTCGAACTTGACTTGGTTGCTTTGAAGGAACTATCCGTCTCGATTACCGCCAATATTCGCAATCATGTCGAAGAATACCGGCTGAAAAATGGGAAAAAGGTATTTGTGATTGCCCAAGGACGCCTTGTGAACCTGGCCGCCGCCGAAGGCCACCCACCTAGCGTGATGGATATGAGCTTTGCCACCCAAGCCCTTGCAACCGAGTTTTGCTTGAATAACAAAGGCAAATTGGGCAATAAGGTTTACAATGTCCCGGCCGAAGTGGAGAATTTTGTGGCCACATCCAAGCTAACCTCCATGGGAATGAACATTGACAAACTAACCGCCGCCCAACAGAAATACATGAGCGGCTGGGAACACGGAACCTAATTGCCAATGGGCAAATAGGGCCTGCTCCTCAGGAAATTTCCCATGAAAGCCACCAAGGGTCTTGCCTTTTGTGGCTTTTTTGATGTACATTGCTATGTGATGATTTTGTAAAGTTTTTTTGGCGGAAAGAATGACGGATTCCACCCGATTGTTTCTCCGAGGTGTTGTCCCCACCGGGCTGACCTTGGGTAATGCGGTAGCCGGCTTTGGAGCCTTGGTTTCAGTGCATCGTTTTTCCCCCCACGATCTTGAATCTTGGAGCAATATCTACTTAGCAATCGGCCTTTTAATACTTGCCATGGTTTTCGATGCGTTAGATGGTTTGGTCGCGCGTCTTTTGAGATGTGCCAATGATTTTGGAGCGGAACTCGACTCTTTGTGTGATGGGATTAGTTTTGGCTTGGTTCCGGCCTACCTAATGTTTGTGGTTTTCACCCAGCCCGATTCGGCCTCCTCCTCGGCCATTTGGGGGCTGGTGGCCTCCTTATACTTGGCTGGAACCTTACTCCGATTGGCAAGATTCAACCTAGAACGCACCCGCCAAGACAAGGCGGATGGCAAGAAATTTGTAGGACTGCCTTCGCCAGCTGCGGCCGGCTGTATCTGTGGGATTGTCTTGATTCAGGGGCGAATGGTATTGGACCCTCCTTTTGCCACCTGGATACCCGGTTTTTCAGAGGGCATGGTAAAAATGGCTCTAGTCGCGTGCCCCATTGCCGCGG
>SIAL01000274.1 GCA_009691815.1 Gemmataceae bacterium
GGTGCTTGTCCCAACAAAGGGAACAGAAGGGGGCAAATCCAGAGCATATTGGGTTACCAGATCCGTCCAAACGCTCAGGTTCGGCAGGGGGAGGGAGTGTTAACCCCAATTATACCCCAAGATTCGGAAAAGGGTAAGGGGGATGGGATCCTCGAAAAAGCCTTGCCCCATTTGTCCCCAAGGTGCCCTAAACCTTAGGGCTTTCCCCCCAATCTTAATGGCCTCCTCATCTTCAATAGGCTACAATTTCAGGATGATCCTTGCGGAATGATCCTATGTCGGAGGGTGGAGGCCATGGGTTCCACAATTGCCTTATTGATCGCTTTGGGCCTTGTCTCAAGCCAAGCCAACCCCGGAGGGATAGCCCTCTTCGAAAAAAAGATCCGCCCGGTATTGGTGGAAAAGTGTTATCAGTGTCACAGCGACAACGCCCCCAAGCTGCGTGCCAACCTCAAGCTGGATAGTCGGGATGGGTTTCTCAAAGGGGGCGATTTGGGCCCTGTCATTGTTGTGGGCAAACCGGCGGAAAGCGCGCTAGTAAAGGCCCTGCATTATCAAGACGAGCACTTGCGCATGCCCCCCTCCAAGCCGCTGGATCCGTCGGTTGTCGCCGACTTTGAAGCGTGGATCGCCCTTGGGGCACCGTGGCCCGAAGCTCGCCAAAATCTGGTGAAAGCCGCCGGGGCCGGTAGTTCGGCCAAACCGTGGGCATGGACTCTGCCCAAACGGGTTGCCCCCCCAAATGAGGAAACAGCTGGCTGGGCCAAAACCCCCATAGACCAATTCCTTTGGACCAAAATGCGGTTGCAGGGACTGTCCCCCTCGCCCGAAGCCGACCCAAGGGTGTTGGTGCGCCGCTTGGCCATTGACCTGGTGGGGGTGCCGCTTAGGACCGAAGAAGCCGAAGCATTTGCCGAAAAACCGACTCGGGAAGCATTCGTGACCTTGGTGGACAAGCTCCTTGCCGATCCCGGTTTTGGCGAGCGATGGGGCCGCCATTGGCTGGACATTGCCCGCTATGCCGACACCTCGGGCCGGACAGTCAACGCAAACCACCCCAATGCCTGGCGCTATCGGGACTATGTGATCGACGCCCTCAACAGCGACAAGCCCTATGACCGGTTTGTTCTCGAACAGATTGCCGGGGACCTCTTGCCGACGAAAACCGAGCAGGAACGGGCCGAAAATCTGGTGGCGACCGGTTTTCTAGCCGTGGGCCCCAAAGCACTCAACGAACGAAATACCAAACAGTTCCTAGCCGACTTGGCGGATGAACAGTTGGACACGGTCTTTACGGCGTTTTTGGCGACAAGTTTGGCCTGTGCCCGCTGTCACGATCACAAATTCGACCCGATCCCCCAAAAGGATTACACAAAGATATCCGGGATCTTTCAAAACACAGATACCCGCTATGGCACGATTCGGCTGATCCAAAACATTCGCCCTTCCAAACTCCAGGAACTTCCCACCGGCGCCAAACTCGCCAATCCCCTGCCCAATCTGACCATGTCAGACATGGCGGCCCTTCAGGAAAACATCAAAACACTTAGGGCCAAACGGCTGGAACTGATTCCCAGTGGCAAACTGTTTACCGCTCCCGAAGGCATCCAGACCCAAGTTCGCCTTGCCACTGCCGAAAGCCGACTTGAAAGCTACACACCCGAGGGAACGCCGAAAAATCTCGCCATGGGCGTAAAAGACAAAACCTTTCCCGGAGACACGCCCCTTTATATCCGGGGTGAGGTGGATCGCCCCGGCCAGACGATTCCAAGAGGTGTTCCCGATTGGTTTGCCGAATCCAAGGCGGTTCGCAAAGGGAGTGGCCGATTGGAATTGGCCCATTGGATCGTCTCGAAAGAAAATCCCCTGACCGCTCGGGTCATGGTTAACCGTGTTTGGTCACACCTAATGGGCCGTCCCTTGGTCGAAACCCCGGACAATTTCGGCCTTGCGGGTAGGCAGCCTACGCATCCCGAGTTTTTGGATTATTTGGCGATCTTATTTGTCGAAGATGGCTGGTCGGTAAAGCGCCTCATTCGCCAAATCCTTTTGAGTCGCGCCTATGCGCAATCCTCCCATGCCGACCCCAAGGCGATGGAAATCGACCCGGAAGGGGCCTACTATTGGCGCATGACCCCGACGCGCCACGATGCCGAGGTGTTACGGGATACGATCCTATGGCTGGGGGGCGACCTACAAGATGGCCGTCGTTTGGGATCGCCCGTGGCCCTTGCGGGAGAGGGGTTGGTCCGCGGTGGGCTAAGGCAAGGCCTGTTCACCCAAGCCTACAATGGCCGTTCGGTCTATCTGCCGGTTATCCGTGACAACCCCGATGAAACCCTGGCCCTGTTTGATTTTCCTCAACCCGATGCGGTGCAGGGCGATCGCCCTACCACCACGGTGGCCTCTCAAGCGCTCTTTTTGTTGAATAACCCGCTGGTTCTTCGGGAATCGGAAAAGCTGGCGACATGGCTATTGAAAGAATCACCGGAAAATGAGGAACAAATCCGGATGGCGTTTCTGGTGGTTCATGGTCGGCCCCCCACCAGCCGTGAAAGCGAAGCGGGCCAGGCGTTTCTCAAGGATTTTCGAGCCAAGACCCTCGCACCCGAATCGGTCAGAAACAAAAAAGACGCGCTTGCCGCCTTTGGTCAGGCACTTTTGGCACATCCTGATTTCCTCTATCGGAGATAACCGATGTCATTATTGTTTAATGGTTCAAGGCGTGGCTTCTTACACACGGCCAGGTCGGGATTCGGCGGGTTGGCCTTTGGAGCATTGGCGGCGTCCCTGAATGGCCGCGTCCGAGCGGATGCGCCGAATAATCCTCTGTTTCCCAAAGTCGGACATCACCCCGCCCGGGCCAAACGGGTCCTGTTTTTGTGCATGGAAGGCGCCCCTTCTCAGGTGGATACCTTCGACTACAAACCCAAATTGCAATCCGACGCGGGCAAACCGATCGGACATGGCCCCCTTCCCGGTGCGAGACTTCTTCCATCGCCTTTCGCCTTCAAAAAACGGGGTCAATCCGGCCAGTGGATTTCCGACCTTTTCCCAAACCTGTCTAGGCACGCCGACAAGCTATGTGTGGTGCGCTCGATGCACACCAACCTTCCCAACCATCCACAGGCCTTCGTCCAACTTCACACGGGACTTTTCCAGGCAACCCGACCCAGTTTGGGTGCGTGGGTCCTTTATGGTCTGGGGTGTGAAAACGAAAATTTACCCGGCTTTGTTTCGATCAGCCCTCCCAACAACAACGGGTCCACCACGAACTATGGCTCGTCCTTCCTTCCCGCCGTCTGTCAGGGTTTGCGGTTGGGCAGTCAAGGCCAGCCCGTAAACGCGGCCCAGGTGACCAATATTCGTAACAACCGCTTTAGCAAATCCGATCAATCGCGCCAACTCGATCTGATCCGAGAACTCAACGACAAAAGCCGGGAAACCGATCCGGCTTCGGGCCTGACGGATGGCCTATTAGGGGCCATGGAACTGGGCTTTCGTATGCAGGAGGATCTGCCAAGGGCCCTTGATGTCAATCTCGAAGACAAGACTACCAAGGCCTCGTATGGGGTGGATGCGGCGGAAACCGATAATTTTGGTCGTCAATGTCTTATGGCCAGACGCTTGTTAGAGCGGGGTGTCCGGTTTGTCGAAGTATGCCAAGGGGGTTGGGACCAACACCGCAACTTGCGTGAGGATCATGGCCGCCGGGCCCGATCGGTCGACCTACCCATTTCGGGACTGCTTGGGGATCTTGCCGCTCGGGGTCTTCTTGAGGATACCTTGGTGGTTTGGGCCGGTGAGTTTGGCCGCACCCCTTATTCCCAATTCGGCCTCGATGGCGATGGTCGGGATCACAACCACAAGGGGTTCACCATTTGGATGGCGGGGGGCGGTGCCAAACCCGGCACCTCTTACGGAGCCACCGATGAACATGGCCGCGAGGCGGTTGTGGATAAGGTCCACATTCATGACCTCCATGCCACCATTCTTCACCTATTGGGTCTTGATCACACGCGTCTTACCCATCGTCATGCGGGGCGGGAAATGCGCCTTACCGACACCAAGGGTTTGGTGATCGACGGAATTGTTGCCTAGCGGATTTTTTGCCGAAAGTGTCACGCCCACAAAATCCGACCTGGCTTTTGTAAGGGACATTGGGCGCCGGCTTCGCTAGATTTGCCTATGGCCTCTTTTGTGGTTTCCCCCCTATTCGGAGTTTTTAGCCAATGGTTTTTCAATATTCTCGAGCCCTTTTTATCGCTTTGGCTCTCTGCTACTTTGGAGCTTTCTCCGGAAATGCCATGGCTCAGTCATCTGGCCCAAAAGTCCCGGAAAATGTCCTTTTTGAGGCGGGAATCGAATACGCATCTCCGGGGGGCGTGTCTCTTCAACTTAACATGGCCCGGCCCAAAAAGTCCGATGGCCCGCTTCCCGCCATCCTTTGCATTCATGGTGGCGGCTTTCGCGCCGGCAAGCGCGAAGGCTATGATGGCCTCTGCATAAAACTCGCCTCGGAGGGCTTTGTCGCCGTGACGATGACTTATCGCCTTGCGCCCAAGCACAAATTTCCCGCCGCCGTCGAGGACTCCAAGGCCGCTGTACGGTGGCTTCGAGCCAACGCAACCAAGTATGGTATCGACCCGAATCGGATCGGCGTTACCGGTGGCTCGGCGGGCGGTCACCTCGCTCAGTTTCTCGGAGTGACCGCTGATGTTCGCGGTTTCGAAGGGGATGGTGGAAATCCGGAGCAGTCCTCCAAAGTGAAATGCGTTGTCAATGTCTACGGGCCCAGCGATTTCACCAAATCCTATGGCAAAAGCGTGGATGCAGCCGAGGTGTTGCCTCTGTTCCTTGGGGGCAATCTCCAGACGGCCCTTCCCGCGCATTTGCGCTCCAGTCCCCTTTATTGGGTGACCCCGAATGCGGCGCCGACGCTTTGCATTCATGGCACCGAAGACAAGTATGTCGCCCATGAACAGGCCGTTTGGATCGTGGACAAGCTAAAAGCAGCCGGAGTGGAGGCGGATCTTCTCACACTTACGGGGGC
>SIAL01000275.1 GCA_009691815.1 Gemmataceae bacterium
ACAACAAGTGCCCCGTCCGCCCCGGCTTTTTTCGCGAATTTGGTTAGCCTGATCGCTTCTTTGGTGGAGTTCGAACCGGTTCCGGGCATCACCTTAATTCGACCCGCCGCTTGCTGAACCACCGTTTCGATGATTTTCTCGTGCTCTTCGTGATCCACCGTAGGGGATTCGCCCGTGGTGCCCACGGGAGCCAAACAATTAGTGCCTTGGGCGATATGCCAGTCCACCGATCGGCAAAGGGCAGGGTAATCCACCGATCCATCCCGAAAGGGGGTGACAATGGCCACCGTCAGTCCCGCAAACATCCGGCCTTTGGTGATCCGCATGAAACATTCCTCGTGTGAACCAATTGCAAGTAGTTTACAAAGCGAAGTCCCCTCGAAAACCCATTTAGGAAAGGAAGTGCTGTTAAAAGGTGGGGTTTCGGTCGGTAAGGTAAATGGGAGGGACTTTGCCGTGATCCGCTTTATCTATTTCGATGCTGTGGGAACCATTCTCCACCCCAGCCCGTCCGTGAGTGAAATTTATCACCACTATGCCCTGAAACATGGATATCCTGTGGAGTTTTCCAAGCTCAAACAGCGAATTCGAGAGGCGTTTGGCCGTCAAGAAGGGTTGGATGTGGGACTCGGTTGGAAAACCGATGAGGCCCGGGAAGAAAACCGTTGGAGAAGCATCGTTCAGGAAAGCTTTCCCGGCATGAGTTCCCTCGAAAATTGTTTTCAGGACCTTTACCAAGTTTTTGCCACGGCCAAAGCCTGGACCGTGGATCCGGATTTGGATGGGTGGCTGGATTTGGCCCAAAGTCGTTCCATCCGGCTAGGTTTGGCCTCGAATTTTGATCATCGATTGCGAAACCTGATCCGGGAATTTCCGCAATTACAGGCATTTTCCGAGGTCATTATCAGTTCCGAAATAGGTTGGCGAAAACCCGCCGCCAAGTTTTATGAATGGGCCTTAATTCGGGCCAATCATAGGCCATCTCAGGTCTTGTTTTTGGGGGACAACCTCCGATTGGATGTGCAAGTTCCCCGCGAAATGGGGATGCACGCCGCCCTCATCAGCGAGTTTGCAACTTCACCTATAGCCTACCTTTCTCCCGAAAAGGCGGCAGAGTTTGCCTTATTGTTCTGATTTTCCCCCATTCGGGTGGCCCAAGGAGCTTCCGGGATCCTAATTCAATCCTTGGAATCGTTTTCTTGATTCGGCTAGGTGCCTTTCATGACACAGCGTTATTTTGCGGAGCCTTATCGGTTCATTGGGCCGGAGGAATCGACTTGGTTCATTGATTTGTTTCGTCACATCACCCCGTATTACTATCCGTGGGCCCTAAACCTAAAGCGCTGGAGTTTTCCGGGTTTGGAGCACCTTAAAGAAAGTTATCAAAAAAACGCCGGGATCCTCCTTTGCTCAAACCACCAGAGCGGGATGGATCCCCTATTGCTTGGAAAATTGGCCGAGGCGTCGGGTCGGTGGATTCATTTTATCGCATCGCATCACCTCTTTAAGGAGGGCGAAATCATAGGGGAGGTCATTCGTCGTTTAGGCGGATATAGCATCTTTCGTGACGGTCCCGATTTGATGAGCGTTAAGAAAACAATCGAGCTTTTGCGAGAAGGGAAGCGAGCCGTTTTGGTGTTTCCAGAAGGCACCTATTTCAAACAAAATGACCGGATAGGTCCCTTTTTGGAAGGAACGGGTTTGATATTGCGTAAAGCCTTGCAAAAGGCGACCCGGCCAATTGTGATTCACCTGATTGCGGTTAAATATTGGTTTTTGGAAGACCCAATGCCGTCCCTAAGGCTTAAATGGAGTCGCTTGGAAAAGGAATGGGGCTTATTGGATGCATCCCTAGAGGATGACCTTACCCGGTTGGAGGCGATTCTTTCCAAAGGGATAGTGAGGCTTTTGGGGAAGGAAGCGAAAACCTGTTTGCAGCCGGGCCGTTTGGGTAGCGGTGACTTTGACACCGCGTTAGGCCAAATGGTGGCCAAACACTTTGAGGTTAAACCCATTTCTGATGGGGATACCAAAGGACCCACCTGGTCGGTCATTCGAAAGCTTAGGCAGGGCTTAATCAAGGATTTGGTTCGTACAGCGGGTTTCCCAAAAGAGGAGGAGGCGATTCAGGAAAAACTTTCGATGCTTTTGAAATGGGAGAATGTAACCAGCTTATCGATGGGGTATGTTCGGGAAAAACCAACGGTGGAGAGGATTTGGGAAACTTTTGCCCGGTTGGAGGAGGCCCTAACCGATTGTGAATCGACTTTCCCGGTTCCCGTTGAGGTGGTTTTGTCTGTTAGTAAAGGAATAGATTTATCCCCCAAAGCGAGGCCTTTGGACCTTGATCCGCAAAAAGAAGAATTCGGGAGCCGTCTCCGTGAAAAGATGCAAGCCCATCTGGATTCCATTACCATGAAAAGTCCTGTCGTTTTGTGAATTTTTGCCAAGTTATTGCTCGTGGGCGACATTTCTCAAGGGACAGAGCGGCGGATCAAAGTAGGATGACCCGATAGGGTTTTGGCGATTTCCGGGCAGGAATTGTTTGCATGCACGCAAAGATCTTTCAGATGGTTCACAAAGGCAACCTCATTTACAACACCTGTTGGGAAGACCCGGTGTTGGATCAGGTGGCATTTGGGCTCAAACCCAAGGACAGGGTGTTGGTCATTACCAGTGCCGGCTGTAATGCGTTGGATTATCTACTTGCCGGGGTGGCGGGTGTTCATGCCGTGGATATGAACCCGATTCAAAACAGTCTGCTAGAGCTCAAAAAAGCGGCAATCAAGGTCCTCGATTTTGACGATTTTTGGAGGATGTTTGGTGAAGGGCATCACCCAAGGGCCCGGGAAATGTACCAACAGCGCCTTCGCCCCGCCTTGCCTGAATATGCTCGAGTTTGGTGGGACCGGAAAATCGGCTATTTTTCGGGCAAAGGCTGGCGCAGCAGTTTCTATTATCGGGGAACCTCGGGCTTATTCGCCAAACTCGTCATGACCAAGCTGAATCTTTTTAGTCGGATGCGCGGTGTGATTCAGGAGTTTTTAAATGCGCCAACCTTGGAAAAACAGGCAGAGATATGGCTTTCCAAGATTCACAAAAAAGTAATGACCCCCTCCATGCGCTGGTTTTTGGGTCGACAATTTACCATGACACTTCTCGGGGTCCCCGGTCCGCAAATTCAACAGATTCGCAATCAATATCCCGGCGGTCTGGTTCAATTCATCGAAGATTGCATCACGGTGGTTACCACCAAGCTTCCCATCAAAGACAACTATTTTTGGCGTGTGTACATTGAGGGGCGCTATCATCATGAAGCCTGTCCATCCTACCTCAAAGAGGCAAACTTCGAAAAGCTCAAAGGGCTGGTCGATCGTCTTGAAATTACCACAAACTCCGTGGAAGGATTCTTGAAATCGACCCACCATAAAATCAACAAATTCACACTTCTTGATCACATGGACTGGATGGCTCGGAAAAACCCTAAAGGGCTGGTGGATGAATGGAATGCACTTTTGGAAAAGGCCCTACCCGATTCGGTTATCCTGTACCGAAGCGCGGGTCTAAAGGTGGACTTCCTTGACGACCTTATGGTGAAATCGAAAAAGGGGACGGTTAGGTTGGGGGATTGCCTAGACCATGATCTGGCCCTGGCCCAAACGCTTCACACCACCGACCGGGTTCACACCTATGGCAGCTTTTATATCGCTCGGCTGAAACCCGGCACCGTTACGGAGTGACCATGAGTTTTTGGGGCGATATGCGGGTGATTTGGGGGATGGCGTTTCATCGGGGTTCCTCAACCGATCTGAAATCTCGGCTGGAGGAATTCTATTCCGGCCAAAGTGCCGACTACGACAGTTTTCGCAAGAAACTCCTCCATGGGCGGGAATCGCTCATGAGTGAAATCGGCCAAAGACTTGAACCCGGCGCCACCCTTTTGGATATGGGTGGGGGCACGGGGAATAACATTGCCGAACTTGGCCCCCATCTCGCCAAGCTCGGGCGAGTGGACATTATTGATCTTTGTAGCCCTCTTTTGGGTGTGGCCCAAGCCAGAATCAAAAAAGAGGGGTGGACCAATGTTCAAACCATTGAGGCCGATGCGACCAAGTTTGTACCCCCTTTGGGACCGGTGGACGCCATTACTTTTTCCTACTCCCTGAGCATGATTCCCGATTGGTTTTTGGCTTTGGAAAGGGCGTTGGAAAACCTAAAACCCGGTGGTATTATTGGCGTGGTGGACTTCTACATTTCCCGGAAATGGCCTGAACCAAAATACAAAAAACATAGCACCTTTTCCCGGGGACTATGGCCTTTGTGGTTTGCCAATGACAATGTTTTCCCAAGCCAAGATCACCTTCCGTGGCTCGCTTCCCATTCTGATCCGATCATGATGGAAGAGGGGATGGGGAAAATTCCCTATGTTCCCGTGCTCAGGGCACCCTATTATATCTTTTTAGGGCGCAAAAGTACTTAAATCAGGTTGTTACGGGCAAAGAAATACCCACACGGTTGCTTTGATGTCAGGGATGCCATTTTGATTAACGAATTCGAATCCGTTGGCCAAACGCTTCCGGATTGATGGGGCCATAAATATGGGGAAAACTCTCTCCAAGGTTCGATGGCTCCACTCGTACTTCCGAGGTCAATGTTTCCGGTTTGATCTCAAAGGCCCAAATTTCACCGGTTTTGGGAAAAAACCGTTCCGTGACTTTTAAAGCCTGATGATCAAAACAACAATGAATGAAGCCTTCACTCTCAAGCGAAGGATGGACAAAGGGAACGGTTGGGGCTTGCGGTTTTGGACCCGCCACAATATGCAAAATCATCGATTGGTCCTTCAGTGCTAGCGGTCGGGTGTTGGCAGGTGAATGCCCGCTTTTTTCATTTGGTCGATTTTTGTTTGCAGGGCCACTTGGGTGGGGCGAACCTCCATGGCCCGTTCGTAAAGAGCAAGGGCTCGATCGGGCCGATTGAGGGATTCAAAAAGGCTTCCCAATTCGATCATGGCTACGAGATCAC
>SIAL01000005.1 GCA_009691815.1 Gemmataceae bacterium
AACCTGACAGGCAGACTTCCAACCCTTGGCGAGACTTTTCGACGACGCGGAAAGATTCCAAGTAGGCATCCAAAGGAACATTCCCGCCTTGGAAGGGGCCGGGCGCATTCCTAATCCTTGGAGTTGGTTTTCGGCAAAAGTCCGGGTATCCGTCATGCGGTTAAGGAAATCTCCCGACACTCCTTGGGTGGACAATAGTCGTAAAGTGGCCTTTTCTGCTGCCCAGGAAATCCCTGAACCGTGGTTGTGAATTACCTTTGCAATGGACTGCATTAAATTTTCTGGCCCTTGAATCCAACCCACCTTGGTCCCCGCCTGGGGGTGACTTTTGGACAGGCTCCCCACAAAAAGGGCCATTCCATTCCAACCGGATCGCCATTCCGAAGGGGATCTGAGTTTCAAAGGAATATAATCGGCATGGGATTCGTCGATTATTACGAGTAATTCATTGCGTTTCGCCCACCATTTCAACTCGTCCAAGGTTTTGGCGCTCCATAGGCCACCATCCGGATTGTTGGGCTGGGATAACACTAACAGCTTGGCACCGTGGACATGCCTTGCCATCTCCGCCGACGAAAAACTTAGCGTTCCCTCGTTGTCAAGAGTTACCCCCAAATGCCGGATAGAAGCTCCCTTAAGGCCAAGAATGCTTGAGTGCATGGGACACCCTGGATCGCAAACCACCACGGGATCCCTGCGATAAATAAACGCATCCGCAATGGCTTGAAACGCCCCGGTTGCCCCATGCGTGGCTAGGAAACCGCCCATGGAGGCCGTAGCCCACTTTGCCAAATCGTGCTGATAAAGAGCATCTCGGAGTTTCTCTGAACCTCCGGGGGTCGGCATTGGTCGCAAGAATGGTTTAGGGCGATTTACCTCTAGAAGGGAACCCTTTGTGGCCGGTTCGCTGCCTTCGAGGTGGATAAAATCGGCCGAAGGATTGTGGCCGTCCCGGACGGGGGATGGAACCTTTTGATGTCGGGAAAGTCGATTACTGGGCGTTTCTGGGCGACGGAGCCACCCAAGGCTTGAAGCCCAACCTAGCAATCCGTCTTGGATACCCATGGCTGACTCCTTGGAAAAAATGAATCACCTAGGCAGCCTTTTTGACCGCCTCTTCCCCAACCCAATCTTCAATTCGTACCGCCACTCTGGTGGAAACACCGGATTCCTGCATGGTGATTCCAAGCAGAGTGTCGGCAACGGACATAGTTTTCTTCGAGTGGGTGATGAGCATAAATTGAGTTTTGTCACAAAAATCGCGTAAAACTCCGGCAAACCGTCCGACATTGGCCTCATCCAAAGCAGCATCCACCTCATCCATAAGACAAAAAGGGCTGGGTTTGTGGCGAAAGATGGCCAAAAGCAGGGCCACCACGGTCATGGTCTTTTCCCCACCGCTTAAAAGGCCAAGGGAGCGCATTTCCTTGCCCGGGGGCCGAGCCGCAATGTCGATGGACGCATCCAGTGGTCTTGATTTGTTATCAAGGATGAGGTCCGCTTGGCCTCCGCCGAATAACTTTCGGAAGAGGTCCTGAAACTGAATCCGGATTTCTTCGAAGGTGGCCAGGAACATCCTCCCGCACTCCGCATCAAGCCTTTTCAAAATGTCTTCCAGGATCGCCTGAGCCCCGGTCAGGTCCGCCCTGTAAAGCGTAATTTCCCGTTTATCTTTTTCCAGTTGATCCAACTGAGTCAAGATTAGACTGTCCCCGGGGCCCATTTGACCAAGGCGGTTGCGTGCGTCCCCGAGTCGTTTGTCGAGTGCAGGGATCGAAAGTCCCGCCAGTTCTTGGCGAGACGATTCGATAAGGTCGTGCCAAATCCCGGCTATATCAATGCCTTCTTCTTCGCGATTTCGTTTGGTAAGAGCCTCGATTCGAAGGACCGATTGTTGCCTTGCCAATTGCATTTTGTGAAGGCGGTCCACTCTTTGGTTGTGGGCTTCTTGAAGGGCATCTTGTTCTCGCTCGGCATTTTCCAAAAGCAGATCAAGCCTAGCAAGCTCCCCCAATTGGGGATGGAGATCCAACGACAATTCTCCAAGAACCGACTCAAGCCTTGCTACCTGCTGAATGCCATGGAGATAGAGCAGGGCGCTGGCTTGACCCGCCAATCCCAAATCATGAAGCCTGTCAAGGGACTCTTCCTGTTGCTGTTCCATGCGTTGGAGTTTATCTTCCAAATGATTACTGGCGGTTTTCCATTGCACACTTTCCGAATCCGTTGAGTGGATAATCAGAGCCAATTTTGCCTGATGTTGCCTCAGTTTGTCCAATTCAACCGAAGCCGAGGCTTCAATCCGTTTGGCTTCCGTTTTCTTTTTCTCAAACGCCCCGGTTTGCGCTTCAAGGAGAGCTTCTGAATTTCGTGCCTGTTCAAGAATATCACTAACCTTGGCCATCTCCTCATGGGTGGCAATCAATTCCGCCGAGATCCCTTGAGCCTCTCCTTCCATCTGTCCAATCAAGGACTGGGCATCCTCTAAGCGTTGCGAGAGTAAGGCCAAACGGTCCTGAATCAGCGCCTGTTGATTTTCTAAAGAATCCACCCAACTATCCGCCTCATCAAGCCCTTGGTGGGATTTGGCCAAGTTGGATTCCAGGGCTTTTTCCCGTTGATGGATTTCAAGAATCTTTTCTCGAAGTTCCTTTAGTTCGGCTTTGCGGGAGACAATTCCCGAATCCGCAGCAGGGTGGCCAAGGGTCAGGGTGCCATCTGGTTCGATGATTTCGCCAGCGAGGGTGATTAGGCGAAAACCCAAAAATCGGCCGGTAAGGCGAATGGCGGCGGAAAGGTCGGTAACTACAACCGATTTGCCAAGGAGGATCTGGGGCAGGTCGAGAAATCCAGGCAAATCGCATCGCGCAAGGTTTTCCGCCAAAGCCACCACGCCTTCTGGAACGGTGTCACCCAGTCCCATTCCTTCCCAATCCATTTCTGAGTGGAATCCTTCGGGCTCGGCGGCTTCGAGGAACGGACTTTTGGGCCCTAGAAAACTCACTCGACCGGAGAATGGGGTGGTTTGAGTCAGAAGGGCCAAAGAAAGGTCCGCTTGATCTCGCACCAAAAGGCGCTGGGCCCTTTCGCCTAAAAGGAGATCAAGGACAGGAGCATATTCCCGTCTTACATGAAGAAAATCGCCGGCAAGACCAACCACCGTATTCCATGGCCCCGGGTTATCCCCATCCAAAAGGGAAAACACTTCTCGAACGCCCGAGGCTAACCCTTCGCGGGAAGTCTCCAAATGGTCCAACACTTCCTCCCGGCCTCGACACACTTCGCGGTCAAGCCGTGACTGGTGATGGTCTCGTTGAAACCGAACAAATAGATTTCGAGCCTCATCGGCCGCCTTGGTAGCTTCGGTCAAATCCTTATTTGTCTCAAGTGAAAGCCGATTGGACTCTTCCAACTCCATTATCAAAACGGAAACTTGACTGATGGTTTGGCGGATCGTGCCCCGCAAATGGTCTTGCCGTTGCAGGGTTCGATTGAGTTCCTTTTGTAAACCGGAAAGGGAGCCCTGTGCTTGGACCATGGTTGAAGTATTTGCATTGCGAACGGCAAGGATTGTTAAAAGGTCACCATGGAGAGATTCCAAACAATGGGCGGATTCGGACCGAAGTTGAGTAAGGGATTCTAAATCCGCAAGAATTCGGATTGTTTCCTTGGCATTTGTATCAGATTGGCTTTTGCAAACACCGACTTTTTGGGCAAGGGACACCCTGGATATTTTTGCCGTGCTGATACCTGCCCAAAGTCCGGGTAGCCGGGACCTTAACCCAGAAAGCTCCAAGTCCGATCGGACAGCCTCCTCGCCAAACCGCGTTAGGTTGGCCCATTCGTGGGCTTTTTCTCTGGAATATTGGGCGATCACATCCCGGCCTTGCAGGACCCGTGTGGCAAGGGTGGTCCGCTGCCTTCGCCACTCTTCGCGGGCGTTTCGCAAATCGCCGGGGGCTATATGCTGGCTATCTTCATGCGAAGATCCTGTAACAATTACGCCATCCCAATCAATACGCAATTGACCAAACTCGGCCAGATCACGGCGGCGTCGCAATTCGCCAATTTCCAACGCAAGGGCTTGCCTTGCGGCAGCTTTACCCGATTCTTGTCGAGCTAGGCGTAATTGTCGTTCGATCCTGTCTACTTGGGAATCAATAAGCACTAGGTTTTGACGGACACGATCTAATCTTTTGAGGGCTTCTTGGCGTCTTAACCGAAATCGGCTTATTCCGGCGGCTTCTTCAAAAACATGACGACGCTCTTCGGGATTGGAATTGAGCAGGGCATCGACTTGGCCTTGAGCGATGATGCTGTAGGCATCCGCCCCTGACCCCAAAAGGATATCGCGGATATCTTTGAGTCGGGATATTTGGTCGTTAACCAAATATTCGGAGGTACCATCGCGGTAGAGGCGCCTGGTGATCCGAACCTCGGGCATTCCCGGTCCAAGGAGCTCGGAAGAATTATCAAAGGTAAGCGAAACTTGAGAGAGGTTAAGTGGCTTGCGAGTGCGGGTTCCGTTGAAGAGCACATCGGCCATTCCGGAACCGCGAAGATTTTTGGCAGACTGTTCCCCCAACACCCAACGAATGGCATCCACAATGTTGCTTTTGCCGGAACCATTAGGGCCTACAATAGCCGTAATGCCGGGAGTTAGGTCAAAAACCGTCCTCTCGGCAAACGACTTGAAGCCCGACAATTCCAACCGCTTGAGCATTCCGTCTCGATTTCCGCGGTTCAAAACCCAAACGGGCTTTGCGCATTTTCAAAAAAAGATCCAAGCCACAAGTTGTAAGAGAACCTGTGGCTTGGAAAGATACTAATCAGGGTTGGATATTCGCTTTGAGGGCACATTGGCAGTGGCCTCGGTATCCTTTACGGGCTTGCTTGATTTTAACAGCCTATCAAGTGTTGCCGAACCGGATTTTTTAGAAGGCCCGGCGTAGAGATTTGGGGTTGCACCCAGTTCGTCTGCGGCCAAGATAACCGATTCATCTTGGTTTTCGCGGCCAGCTTCCACTTTGCCGGCCCGGACTAACTCTTGCACCGAAACCGCCCGGGGAAGGGCGTCGTGGCGAACCGGATAAGGGATTGCTTTACAGCGATCCAGTTGTTCAATTACCTCGAGCGCCTCCGGGTAAAACCCACCCATGCTCGCTATTGTGTGAAGAACTTCTGCCAATGCCAATCCCGACGATTTGCGGGTGGTTTCCGCGCCACGACTGGCAATGCGGCTTATGGTGCATTGGTCGTCATTCTCGGCACAGGTGATGGTGAATTCACCAGAAAGGACGGTGAACGGTGTTTGGAGTTTGGCTTTGGGGCCAAATAACACGATTTCCGCCCTTTTGGCCGTACAAATATGGACTAGCCCACGACCCTCGGGAGCCACCTCATGCAGCCAGAACGAATCGTTTAACAATTCCCCAGAAACGGCCTCATTGGTTGCATCCAAAGTGCGAAGGGCACGAAATGCTCCGTAGCGAAGTTCATCATCCTTATCGGAAAAAAGGAGTTCGCGAAGTTTAATTTGGCTGATCCCCTCATCCATGGAGGCCAAAGCCGCAAGGGCATAAGACCTTAACATGGGTTGGTCCAATGCCGCTTTTGCCAATTCTTCGACACCCGAGGGGCTACCCAAATAGCAGAGGCTTTCCGCGGCGCAGAATCGAACCAGCGGATTTTCATGTTTAAGGGCCCGTTTTAGGATAGCAGAACTCTCTTGTCCCAAAGCTTCCAAACGAAGGGCGGCGAGTACGGTCCGGGAGGGGTTAACCAAATCGTCGGCCAGTTTTTTGGAGTATCGTGAACGGTCGCCCGATTCCCCCATGGGTACCAAGCGAACCACTCGCAAATATCGTGGCATATTTAGCTTATATTGGGGAGGGACCTGAAGCAGGACCGCTTGTGTATTCTGGGCCTTGGCCAACCCCGGCATTCCTGGAGCCCCCGACGGAAATAGTTCATTAATCCGATCGGCAACCTGACTGGCAATGCGGGCCGATTGTTGATCCGGATTGAGCATCAAGGTGAAAGGAAGGTCGGTCATGACTTTGCCACCGGACCAAATGCGGCCAGAGCGTTGCTTGATATCATCATCGCCGGAATTGAACCCGACTAAAAGAGGGCCCTCTCCGCGGGCAAAATCATGGCCGCGAAGCATGGATTTTTGGCCATTGTAATCGGGCAAAAGGTTCTTGGCAAAGTCGTAATTAAACAATTTGCAAAAACGAAGGACGCCCCCTTTAAGGCTGGTTCCTTTGCTTCGAGGGGGCATTTGAACTTCAATGTCGATGGTATCCCCGCGACGGGCACCCGGGGGAATCTGGGCTGATACCAGAACCATTGCAATATTTGGAGAGGCAAGGATCTCCTTGAGGTTTTTAACCCCTTCCTTGCGAAGGTCATCCTCCAAAATGGATCGGTTGGCATCATTGGCTGGTTCACCTCCGGTGCCTTCCAAACCAACCACCAAGCCGATTCCGCCCACGGGTACCGGCTGAGCATTTCCCACGGAGGTGTATTCGCCTACTGTTTTGACCCCGTACCGGTCTTTTTCGGTCTCCTCTTCCTTTTGGAGTCTAGGCAGGGCGGTTTGACAACCGGTAAGCACCAGAGCACTGGAAAGAATTACGGGGAACAACCAAGCCATTAGGGTTCTGCTTCCCCATCTTGCGTTATAACAATTCACGGTTGCCTCCGTCTTGGACAGACCACGGGCCAAAAGGATCACTATGAAGCGTGGATACCGCTAGGGAAGAGTGGTGTCAATCCGGAATGGTTGATGAATCAAGGACTTAGAACAGCTGGGGAACTGTGACACAATTAAGAAATCCAACGAGCGAGAATGACATCCTAGATTGGCTGGACCCGGACCGAACAGTAATCTTTTGGCATTGCCTTGTCAAGATTTGATGATGGACAAATTCTTTGGCCAAGCCCAATGGCTATGGCTAAACGCATTTGGTCGGGTTTTGGCCGCTTGATGAGAAATTGGGGTGATAGGGCGTTTTAGGCCATTGCCTTGGCGACCACGGCTTTCATTTTTTCCAACCCGGTATTGGCCACAACCAAAGCATCCTTTTTGTAATAGTTTGGGTTAAACAATTCGAGGGAAAGGTAACCCCGGAACCCGGCAAGAATCATCCGGCCCAAGATTTGGCCTAGAGGTGCAACCCCATCCCCTGGGTAAACACGGTCAGCATCGACGATTTTTTCTCGAGTAGGATTGGCGGGAAAGTCGTTCATATGAAAAACTTGAAGTGCTTGTGCGCTAAGGAGTTGAATGGTGTTTAGGGAGGAACCCCCTTTGTGGATGTGGTAAATGTCGGCAAGTATGCAGGCTGAGGGATCGCCGGTGTTAAGGGCCACTTGGGCCACCTCTGAGGTTCGACTGAGGTTCTTGGAAAAGCCCCACATTTCTAATTGGGGAATGATGCCGACTTCACGCCCCAATTTTAAAAAGGTGGCATACCGTTCCGTAACAGCATCCAAATCCAAAACGGGAGTTTGGGTGGCTCCGGAGGGGGGTGCGGCGATCCTTGTGCCCCCGATTTCGCGAACCAGTTCCATATCTTTTTTGGCTTGTTCAAGACCTTTTTTGCGTTTGACTGGATCTTCAGAAATCCACTCTGCAAAACCAATGGCACTTGGAACCTCAAGCCCGGCATCCCTGATCTGTTTACCAAGGTCCTTAAGCGATTTCCCCGAGTTACGATGAGTTTCGATCTCGCCCATCCAGGGTTCAATGGCGTGATAGCCCGCTTTTGCCACGACTTCCACAAGTTCCGAGAGCGGTTTTTTTTGGCCGCGCAGGGTGGCGGTGTTGAAGCAGAATCGGACAGAAGTAGCTATAGGTTGTTCGGCCATGACGGGGGTACTACCGAGAACGGGAACCAGTCCCGCCAAGCCAACCTGGGAAAGCCATTGGCGACGGGCGTTTAGGGGGGTAGATTTCGGGGTCATGACCGGGTTCCTTTTGTTTATCCTCTTCCTTACCAGTGTACTGGCTGCCATCTAGGAGGGGAGGCAACTCTTTAGCAAAGGCACCAAAAGTAGGGGCCACCCGTCGAGTTGGGCCCAATGTTTTCAAAGGTTCCGGTTTGGGAAGGCCCACGAGTCTTGGGGGAGGAGGCCCTTCTTCCAAAGAAGGCCCCCAAAGGATTGGGGCTTCGTAAAGGTCGCCCACAAGAAAGGTTCGATCATAAAAGAGGTCGCGCGGATAGACGCAATTGGGCTTGATACCGCGACCTTGGAACATGCCGCACTCGATAAGGGCGGCGGTGGTAAGTTCCGAACAGAACCAGCTGTTTTTTTCCGTCCTTGGACTGGCCCACAAAAACTGGCCAAGGCCCGCGCGAACATTTAGCGGGGTGCCTTCAAATGCCAACCGAAACATGGCAAAGGGCTTGCCCTGCTGGGTCAAGGCAAATTGAGTAAGCTTTTCAGACGCATTCGGATCAAGGGGATTGCGAAGCCGCCTTACCCAAATGGAACCATGATAGGTGGTCATCCTTTTTTGGAGGTCAAGCAGGAATACCCAAGATTCCGAATGGGGCCGGGCTTCAAGCGTACAATGGTTGCCGTCTCGCCCTTTGATAACCAACGCCACATGATAAGGTCGGCCGGTTCCCGCAAACCAAAAGGCCACGCGCCGGATCCATTTTTCATCCGTGAAAAAGAGCAGATCCCCTTCTCTAGGTTCATACTCCATGGGATCCAATCTTTGGTACCCAGCCGAAACGGATGGGACCCAAAGTTGCCCAAGGGTTTGCATTGGCTCGGGTTGGAGCAACCCAGGCGAGGGAGGTTCCGGTTGGGCCAAAACTAACCCGCCAAAAAAAAGCACCAAGAACCCCATGCTCGACTTAGTCCTCCTTGACCTAACGAGAATTCACGCCAAGAGTCTTTGACCTTTGGGGAGATATAACAAATTATCGGCCTTTGTACCCATGGCGCTTTGGCCAATCTGTAAGGGCTCTTGTTCTCAACCCAAAGCAGTAATTGGACAACCAAGAAAAAACTAATCGAAAAGGGGCTTAAACGGATAGCTGCGTTAGGATTAGGAAATCCTCAAGGGGTTTCTTTTGCTCTATTTTTGGATTGAAAGCCAATTGGACTAACCCTTTGGCAAGGAACCACCTTAAATACCATTGCGGGGGGCGGGAAAGGTGATCGCTTTAAGGGAAACTTTGAAGAGGAAAGTCCGGGCTCCATAGGACACGGTGGTGGGTAATACCCACCGTTCGAGGCGAGTTTAGGCTCGCTGAAGAACCGGGAAAGTGCAACAGAAAGTAAACCGCCGTCTCAGGGCAACCTGAGTGGTAAGGGTGAAAAGGTGGGACAGCTCAGCTGTTTAATGTAAAAGCCCACCAGCGGTTTGGTGACAAACCGGCTCGGCAAACCCCACCGGGAGCAAGGCCAAGCAGAAGGGTTATGCCTGTCCGGCTTTATACCCTTCGGGTAGGCTGCTCGACCTGCCAGGCAACTGGTAGGCAAGATACATGGTCACCCCAAGGTCGAATAGACCTTGGACAGAACCCGGCTTATGCTCTTGCCCCCCGCATTATTTATTTCAACCGGCTTAACCTGCCCTCATGGTCCCGTTTTTTTTCGGATTCATTCAAGTTGAGCCGTTTGCCCAAAGGCCGTTGGGCATGATTGAATTGTTTACCGGATTCATTTCTTCTTTCTGGTTTTTGGATAGGCACACCCCGTATGAAAACCAACCCGCCATCGTGCCAAGTACCCTGCTTAATGGGTAGGCTTTTGCTAATGGCCCCTATTTATGACATTCAAAAATCTGCCCGCGTTTTAAGGGCTTTATCCATATTTTCGCCGGGAGAAATACTAAGCAAGGTTTTCGAAGCCCATCAGTTGGGGGAGGTGGAAGTGCTCCGGTGCCCTCGGGAAAAAGCGGAATGGATGGCTTTGGAGGCGGCTCGCCAAGGAGTTTTCCTCCATTGGAAAGCGGACAAAACAAGGGTTACGCAGTCCGCCCAATAACTGAATTTACCCGGCGCTTAAAGCCAAAGCCCCGTGTAGCACCACTTCCTCACCCAAAACGGCAGGAAGAATGTCTGTGAGCCCCAAATACGGGCGAAAGACTTGTTGAGAAACTTCTTTGCGAAGCGGTTCGAAAAAGGCATCTTCACCCAAAAGCGAAACCCCGCCACCAATAACGATCCGTTTTGGGCATATGAGGCAAATTACTTGACAAAGGCCCCAAGCAAGGTCCTTAATGGCGCCTTGAAGGACATCCTTCGCCACCAGATCCCCGGTTTTTGCCTGTTCCGCGATTTGTTGGACGGTCCGGTTGGTTCCAGATGCCTTGAGGTAGCGGTTTTGAATGCCCCAACCGGACGCTTTATGTTCAAGGATAGTGCCATTGGGCCCCTGAGTTAGATGGCCTATTTCGGCGGCCCCTTTGCCAACTCCGGAATGAATACGGCCATTTTGAATAAGCCCGCCCCCGATGCCTGAACCAACAGTGACATAATAAACAGGATTGGCGCCTTGCCCGGCCCCGTAGAGGGCTTCACCCAATCCCGCCACATCGGCATCATTGCCCAAATGGATTGGGACATGCCCAAAGCCATCGGCTTTTAAAAGGTTACCAATCCATTCCACGATAGGAAAGTGATCCCAGCCCGTAACTTGGTGGGAGGTGATGGTTTGGCCGGAGTGGATGTCCACGGGCCCACCAAAGCCAATTCCCACACCCAAAAGGATCCCCGGTTTTCCATTTGTTGCCCGGGAAATGGCATTTTTTTGTAGGAATCCGGCAAGTCCCCCTTCGATTTGGGCACGAATTCCCTTTGCCCCCTGTTTGGGATCAACCTTTTCCCGCCAAAGAGCCAAGAGCTTCCCTTGGCCCAATCCCAAAGCCATTTGGAGTTTTGTTCCTCCGAACTCAATGGCAAGAAACATAGCATTCCTCGTACCCGGTATGGGGTTGCAAAGGGATTAGGAGATCAAACCTGAAACGGCTTTCCATAAGGCGGTTGAGCCAAAAATCAACGAATTTTAACCTTGAAGAAGCTAAGGCTACCTGGCTTAATGAATATCCGTGGTGCCACCTACTCCGGCCATTGCATAATCTCTTAGCTATAAGTTTCTAAAAGGCTCATTGGCAAACAATGGTCTTTGGGGGATTACACCGGGGCGGCAATTTTCCCCTCTAAGCCTATCCGACGATGCATATCGTCTACTACCCAGTGAAATGCTGCGAGATGAACTGTTTCGACGATCCCCATATCGTCCAAGGGAACATGGAGGGAATGGTTGGCAAGGGAAATCAATTTGCCACCGGAAAACCCGGTACAGCCCAAAGTTTCCACACCATGCGAGTTGCACCATTCGACCGCTCTTAAAATGTTTGGGCTGTTGCCTGACCCGCTAATGGCGATGAGTAGGTCGCCATCCGAGGCAAGGTTTTTGAGTTGCTCAAGAAAAACGCGGTCGAAACCCTCATCATTGCCCCAAGCAAGGAGGTAGGGACTGTTGTCGGTTAGGCTAATCACCTTGAGCCGTTTTTTTTCGGTGTCGAAATCCTCTCGGCGAAGGCTCCCTTTGCCCAAATCCTCGCAAAGGTGGCTTGCATTTGATCCCGACCCGCCGTTGCCAATGATAAAAACGAATTTACCAGACATATGGCGGGCACCAATTAGGTCCGCCATGTTTTGGATTTGCAGGGGATCGACTCGCAAAAGTTCATCCCCAATGCGTTTCATAAAAGAGGCCGGATTAAGATGGATACCAAGCATGAAAAAGGAGTCCTTGTGATTGCTAGGGGGAAAAGTTTGCCTGCCGATAATCTATGAATTGGACCAAACTCGGGGACCGTTGACCTTTCCTTGTGATGGGAAAGGCCGAATGGGTTGGTAGATGATTGGCAAGGAAGGTGGCTAAACGAATCGAATACTTGCACACCAAAGTCGGCCAAAATCTAGGCTTTTCGGGCCTAAAGGATTATTTGAGACCAAGGAGGAATTGAGACCGTCGGATAATTTTTCCGATTGATAGCGGGATAACCAAGGCCCAAACCCAGCCAAGGGCAAGGGTGGAAACAAAACGATTAGGCCGAAGGCAGGTAATTGAGGGTGTACCAAGCTTCCGGGTGCAATAGAGGTAAACCGTCCGCGGATCGTACCCCCTCTGCGTGGAGTTCGTGAATGTTTCCCACAACGACTTTGTCGATAACCAAACGAACGGATTTCATGTCCGGACTAACCGTTGCCGAAATGACCTTTGGTTTTGTGTGGTCCACCTCGGGACTACCGTAGGACGCTTGGTAAATATAGCAAAATGTCGAAGCGGTATACGACTTTGGATCGGAAGCGCTTTTGGGATCCACCGGGTGGGTAAACGAGAATTCAAAACCATCGGGTTTGGCGTGGATTTCGTGGATCTCAAATGGGACCTTTCCTGTCCAATCGAGTCGTTCGAAGGCAAAGTTTTTGGACCCACGAGAACCCCAGCCTCGGTTGGTGCCCCCGACAAATGCTGCACCTTTATCGGTGATCATCACCGGAACATTTCCTGAACCAAACCCTTTTTTGAAGGGAATGCAAGCACCTTGGTAGCGGCCATTGATTTTTTCCAAAACCACTCGCATTAAGGTGCTATGGGTTTGGTCATTGACAAACATATGTCCGGCAAAAGGGCCGAACTTGCCCTTGGAGCGGTCGAAGTCGACGCCAGAAGCGCTTTGACCCATTTTGCTGTAAGGGAAATAGACAGCCGGAGGAACCAATTCAGGGATTTTGGCCGCCTCTACCATCATCCGACTTCCCGATTTGGGGGTTTCTGGTTTTTTCCCCATAACTTTGGATTCGGGTGCCAAATCATACCATTTGTTACCATCGGGATGTCCTTGAAAAGACCCAGGCGTCAAGTGTTTAAGGGAACAGGTTCCGTTCCATGGTCCTTGGTTATCCGTGTAAAAGACATCTCCCTCCGAGTTGAAACCGATGCCACCGGGGCTGCGGATGCCGCTTGTGGTTGGGATCATTTTGCCTTCGGTGTTAACCCGAAGGCACCAACCCCGGTATTTGCAATCGCTGCCAAACGAACCTGTGAGGCAAAGAACGATCCAGAGATTACCGTCTTTATCAAATTTGGAGCCAAACGCATATTCGTGATAGTCGCCATTGATTTCCCACTCCATGTTTACCGTTTCAAAAATATCCGCCTTGCCATCGCCATTGGTGTCTTTCATTCGGGTGAGTTCCCCGCGTTGAACGGCGTAGGTCCACTCATCTTTGTGCGCAAGGCCGAGAACCTCGTGTAGGCCATGGGCAAACCTAACCCATTTGGATTCCTTGGCAGGGTTCGCTGAATAGGGATTGGAAACGGACCAGATTTCCCCTCTTCGAGTGGAAACCATTAATCGGTTTTCTTCGGGAAAATCTATGGCCCCCGCCTCAAGCACAACACCCGGCGGGGGGTCGAGCTGGGTGATTTTATAATAATCCTCTTCGACAGGTGGTTTGGTTAAGGAGGCACCCTTGGCCATCAAATGGCTTGCCCCAAGGATCAAACCAGACGAGGTCGTTTGTAGCCAATTTCTGCGATTTAACATGGAAATATCCTAATTGCAATAAAAAGGGGTCAAATTACCAAAGGTACTCGATTTTAAGGGGATTGTCTTTGGTCGATTTTTCCAAATCAACAACCAGTTCTTTTTTTCCACCCACGGTACGAATGCGAGCTGGGGCACCATGGATTTTGATGGTTAGGTCTTTTGACAGTTGAAAAATTTCGCCGCTACCACTTAAAGCATTGGACTCGGCTATTTTAATAGTGAGGCCAGGTGACGGGGAGGAGACGGAGATCGTGCGAATTAGGTTTGCCGTATCTCCTTCAGGTTTCCCGGTTGAGAAATCTTCGATAGTGGATCCGCCAATCTGGTAGCGAAAAGTGGGGCGATCGTCCGGTGTGGTGGTGTATCCAATGAACTTGTAGCCCACGGGTTTTCCGGGCCAAATGTCATTAGGCGATTTTAGGATAACCACTCCCGGGCCATTGGTCAAGTTGATGAGGTTATCTCCAAGGGGGATTTGGTTTCCGGCTCCCCTATCAAGCCAATGTTTCGAGGCATCAATGAAGGATCCTTGCCAAATTTGGGCAAGTCGGCCAAGGTTGGTATCAAAAGCCAAGTTGACTTTTTCCGGGTAGCCCACGCCAATGGATCTAGGGCCAACTCCTTCAAGAAAGTTGCGATAAATAATTGCGTCTTTGCCTGGAATAAGGGGAATGGCACCCCGGATAAGCCCATCTGGGATAGGCGCCTTGTCACGGAGGGTAAGGTAGAACCAAACAGCTTCCATTTGTTGATTAACCTCACCTTTAAGAAGGTTATCGAAAAAAGTTTTTCCATTAGGAAAAGAGGCGGGCATGCGGGTTCCGGGTCGAATTACCGAAGGATTTTTCATGTAAGTGATGAACCAATCCCGGTTAAGTCGGTTGGACATTTGAACTATGTCAATTGCCTGGACCCCCTCTGCTTTAATGCCATTAAAGGTGTGGCATTTGATGCAGCCCAAGGCTTTTCCACCAACAAGAAATTTGGCGGCATTTTTGACTTTGTTTTCCGATTCGGAAAATTCCACCAATGGAACAGGTGCAAGTTTATCCACTTCGGGAAGGTCTTGGACCAGGTGGCCAATATTGGCTTCGCCAAAGCGAGGCATTCGGGTGAGCATATAGGGCCGAACCTTGGTACCCTTCTCCATTACTTCTTTAAGCCAAGGCTTTTTCAGTTTGGCCCCAATGCCGGAAAGTAGCGGTGGAATGCGAGACTCATCACCCATTTCGGGTTGGGTTCCCAAGAAAAGGGCGGAACGATCCGGTTCGACACCACCCATGGTGTCCCTTTGGTGGCAGCCTACACAATTGAGGGCGACAAAAGTTTGGGAAATCTTGTCCGCCTTGGTGGGTGCGGATTTGGCAACGGAATCCAAACCTACTTGAACCAAGTTCTTTTGATTTTCCGATAAGGGATAGAATGGTTTGCCTTTTGTGGGAGTGGTTCCGATGCAACCGCCGACACCTTTCAAGAGGGTGATTTCAGGTACCGGGGCTTTTACCGAATCCAGTTTATGGCAATTCACACAACCAAGGTGGGCAAAATGGATTTTGCCTTGGGTTGCTTTGGTATGGTCAATAACAAAGGCAGCCTTGGGTTGGGTTTGAACAGGCACGGGTACAGGAGTCAGGGTGGGGCGAAGCAAGCTTCCTAAGTCTGATTTGGGAAGGCCTGGACCACTAACCTCGGAGGAAAGTTCGAATTCGCCCCCCCCCTGAAAGATGGATATTTCGACCTTGTGAACCCCTACAGTCAGGTCCAATTCCCCTTGAACCGTGGTCGATGGGTGGATTCCATCATTATTGATAACGGTTTTATTGTTGATCTTAAGGCGCGATCCATCATCGCTGGCCAAGGAGAATCGATAGGTTCCGGCGCTTTTGACTTCCCAAAACCCTGTGAAGAGTAGGGCAACACTATTTTGCCTTGTGGCGACCGCCAAATCAAATCCAGCAGATTTGCCTGTCCGGACAGGTTTGATTTTTTCGAAATCGGGGAGCTTGTCCCAATCGCCTTCGTAGGCGAAAAAAAGGGTATTGAGCGATAATGAACCCGAAAGAATGGTGTCGTTTTGCAGGAGATAGGATGCCACCGCATCGGCTTCATTTCCTTGAAGGAGGGCGGGCATACGGCCAGAGGGGCGTACCGAGTGAGGATTGGCCAAAAATTGGACAAGGGCGGCGTAATGGTATTTTTCTTCCAGTTTACCTAAATGAATTTGATTGGGGATTTCTTTTTGTTCGATGGCCGCCCCATTTCGGGGGCCATGGCAGGAGGCGCAACCCACCTGAGCATAAAGAGTCTGCCCGGTTTGAATCAGTTTGGAATTGAATCGTTTTGCAGTAGGGCCGGGGCCTTGAGTGGCAAGGAAATGTGTCAAAGCTTCTGCCGTTGCTTTTCTTTCGGTTGGCTCGAGGTGTTCCAGCATATTGGGCATGGTTGTGCCAGTTTTGTGAACGCCTAGGTTTTCCAAAAACCCTTGAATCCATTCTGGCTTGAGACGAGCTTTTGCCTGGTCTAGTTTGGGTGCTTCCTTGCTGGAAATCCATTCGTTGGCACCGGGGGTTTGGTGACAACGCAAACATTGGAGTTCGCCAATGAGTATCCGTCCCGCCAAGGCAAGGTTTGGTTCCTCTATAGACAAAATCTTGGCAACACCGGGAATAACCGGTTCTACGGCGACCACAGGGCAGCAGGGCAAACCCAAAAACGCCACGGTACAAAACCAACGAAACATCTGAGGCATGTCCGGTTTCCTAATAATAAAATGTTTTAGCAAAGGGGGGACCGAATCGGAGGGGCTTACTTAAGGAATACCTTATGAGAGGCAATCCTTGAGGCAACCGAAAAAAAGGTCCGGTGATTTGGGACAGTTCTGTCCTATTGGGCAATAAGGGTGGTGGAATTGTTCTCGGTTGGCAATAGTTGTCTTTTCAAAGTTTGGCTCTGTCACGAAAGCATGAAATGGATGACAGACACAAATGGGGAAGGTTGGCGGTTGCCTCGTTGGGAGGACCAAAGATTCCCGCACGAAATTCAAAAGGATCCGAGGGATTGGGCTATAAAAAAAGTACCCCAAAGGTAGCATTTATCCACGGGCCAAAAATTCACCAGCAGGGTTAATGGGGGGAACCCCATTTTAATCCAAGCGCCCCAAGCCAAAGGGACGACCCTCCAAAGGAATCCGGCGCATTTCCAACCATTGGGAGTTTAATTCAATGAGGGATTGGGAATCAAACGAACACACCCAAAGACCACCATCCTCGGTTTCCTTTAGGTGAACAGGGCAACGAACGGTTGCTTGTCGAATCATGTCACCTTTTGGATTCATTTCCACAATGGTGTTGGTGCCGGCAAAGGCGGCAAGAATATTGCCATTGGCCCGAATGATGGCATGGCCCCAATAACCGGACCCGGTGGACCCAATGGTATTACTAATGGTTTGAAGGATGTTACCTCGTGCATCAAGGCGTATCAAAACACCACGGCTGGTGAGGACCAAAAATCCATAATCGGGAGTGGTGGTCGCAAATCGAATACCATCTTTGAACGGGATGGATAATTCGATTCGACCATGGCTGTTAACAATTCCAATGTCGGTAAAGGTGGCAAAAAAAGTTTTCCCACCCTCCAATCGTTGGCACTGAATAGGGGAGGCCGGGGCCTGCCACATCCAAAGGACTTCCCCTTTGGCATCGCGAAGGGTGATTTGACTGGAATGGCGTTCTGCAATCAGAATGCGTCCGCCGGAAAGAATTTGGAAATCATTGGGACCTTGGAGGCGAGTGATGGAAGGAATGATTTGCCCGGTTTCGTTTAATTGGCAAATGCGGCCGCCCTTTGCTCCATCGTATTCACATACAAATAACCTCCTTTTAAGAGTCGTTTGTGGTGCAACATGACGAACCAAGGTCGAAGGATTTTTCCTCCAAAAGGCAACCATAGCGTCCATTTCGACCCGGGTCCCTTTTCCCAATAGGGGCGAATTGAGTTTGTTAACCTCCTGATTAAGTAGGAGTGTTTCGATATCCAGTTGAAGGTCTTGGGGGAGTCCGGGTACCAAGTCCGCCAAGTTATGGCCCTTTACACCGTGTCCAGCATCCAACCGGCCCCTTAGATTGTTGTAAATCAGCAGGGGATCGGCTGAATCTTTGGATAGGGGCACTTCCCCCGAGGCATGATAGCCCGCGCAATAAGCGGCCCAAAGTTTGGTTGGGTAGGTCGTTGAAATGCGCCTAGGTAAATCGTTTTGGGAATAGTTTTGAACCAACCATTTATGGATGGCGAGTCTTAAGGATTCCTCCTCGATTGATTCCAAAAGGGAAAGCAAAAGATTTAGGGGTGGACCGGCCGTTGGATTTTGATCTGTGGTTTTTGTTGAAACCCCATGGTTTGCTTGGGACTTTAACCAAGAACGAATTTCCCATGAATTGGGAAGAGGGGGGACCTGGGTAAGGATTTCTTTGGCTCTTAGGCGGACTTCAGCATCTGAACTTTGCAAACAAATCCGAAGGGGTTTTCTAGATCTTAGGCCCAAGGAAAGGAGTTCCGATGTTGCTTTTTCGCGTTGGGTAAAAAGGTTGGAACCCAATTCGGTGGACCAATCCCGGGAGGAATCGACTAATTCGTGGGTGGATTCCATCAAGCTGGTTAAAAGACGCCAAGATTGAGAAGAGGGGGTTGAGGAAATGGAAAGTGAGGAGGGTTTGGATACCGTTGAATCGGCGATTGTTGTTGGGGGAAATCCCAAAATAGAACCAACAAAAACCAGGATCAAAAGGTCATGGATTCGGTTCAATGGCATGGCACGAAATCCCAGTCCTTTTTATGGTTTTGGTAACCTTACCCTTTTGTTGGGGTTTGCGATGAAAAACGGAGGATTAGACGGAACAACAGTTTGTGAAAACATGGGTACAAATGAAAAGTCCGGCAGGGTTTACCCTACCGGATTTTGTTGTTTGTCAACTTGCTAGGACATTATCCCAACAAAACGCTGGCTTCCCAACCCACCCGCTCCGCGGAACTGCGGAGTTTTTCGAGGGCGCGATTTTGGATTTGTCGAACCCTTTCTTTGCTAATGCGAAGAAGGTGGCCAATTTGGCGAAGGCTATGGGTGCCATTGCCGGTGAGGCCAAAGCGAAGGTCGAGGACCTTTCGTTCGCGAGGGCGAAGGTTTTCCATAAGGAAAAGCAAGGCTTCCTGACGCTCGTTGCAGTCTCGTTGTTCGTTGGACTCGTTGTCCGGCATCGCTTCGGTTAGTTTGAAATCGCTGTCGTCATCCAAAACGGCATTCAAACTCACCGGGGTGCGTGTTGCGGTTTGGAGGTGGGTAAGGTGCTCGATGCTGCTTCCCGTGCGGGATGCAAGCTCTTGAGGGGTTGGAATGTGTTTCCCGCCGTGCGCCAAGGCTTCGGATTCCTGTTGGAGGAGACCCAATTCCTGAAGGTGGTGGGGAGACAAAGAAACGAGGTGGCTTTGACGGGCCACGGCAATCTGAAGCGTTTGACGAATCCACCAAGTTGCGTAGGTGGCAAGGCGGGTTCCATGGCTTACATCAAAACGATCAATGGCCTGCATCAAGCCGCAAACCGCTTCTTGGAGGAGGTCTGCATAGCTAAGCGCATGATGGCGAAACCGCTTGGCAACATGGGCCGCAAGGCGAATATTGGCGGAAGCCAACCTGTGTTTTAGGTGGACATATTGATCATGGAGGCGACGGATGGTGGGAACGGTCCGCGTATCGGGCGTAATGTTGGTGCGGATGAACTGGGCCATGGGCCAAGGTTCAACAGCGGGTCGAGTTTCCCGAAGTTTGGGAAAGTATTTGACCAATGTTCGCAACAGTTCGTTTTTGACTTCCCAAAAGTCCGCAAGAAGCTCGCGTTCTTCGTCGGGGGTGAGAAGATCTGATGAAAAGATCATCGGAGATGGTCCACCATTTGGATCATCGTAGTCAATGGAATTGTCGACGGCTTTTGCTTTCATGGAGAATGGTTCCTGAATGTATCAAACGCGGACACGGCAATCTAGCCCTTGTCCTGACCCGGCACATCCGTGAACCTGTAGTCAGAAGTCACAGTATGACACCCAACTTTGCCTCATGCAAAGGAGAGACTTAAAAAAGCCCCTAGGATGCCAACCCAAACCACCTAAAAATCAGATGGCCATACCCGGAATTTGAACAAGCCCCCTCGATCAGTTTGAAATTCCGGCCTACCCGGACCGTTGAATTGTAAAGCGGAGGCAAGGTTCAATCAAGCGAGAAATGGGGAGAAGTGGGAAAAAAAATAGTGAAAAGTGTTCCGTTTAGGCCCCGGTCAAGAAAAATCCGTATGAAATTTGCAGGTATTGGCTCCGATAGGTTAAAATTAACCATTATGAGGAATTCTACCCGGCCCACACTCTGTTTTTACATGGTTTCTCCACCCGGTTCATCCCCCGAAGAAACGGGTTGGGGGGGATTTGCAGTGCGGGTTTTGATAGGTGAAATAGGGTGTTCCCCTTTTTTTTCTGAGGAGGAAAGCCCACCTCCCCATGCGGTAATGGCAGCTGGCACCATCCCGGTTTCTTCGCTGATATCTTTTTTCACAAAAGCGCAAAAGGAAACTCCCCAAGCGTTGAGGATAATTCTTGGTCCTATTTCGGATGAGATTGTCCGGGAATTGAGCCCAAATGGTCCAAATGTGGGCTTAGTGGATGGGTGGCTGGATTGGCCTTTGGATGAAAACCGGTTTCGGCTCGCTTTGTCCCTAGTGCGGCCTTTCCCCAAGGGAAGGATCGGATCAAGGGGCCAAACACCGGGTATTGCTGCCAATTCAGCATCCCTCCGGGTAATCCGTCAACTTCGCCAAGAAATGGAATCTATGAGGGAATCGCTAAATCATTGCAGCTTAACCGGTTTGCTCAACCGGAGGGGAATCGAGGAAAAATTGGGCTTGGATTGGCAGGCATGCGAAGGCCTTGGTTTAGAATTTGCCCTTCTCATGATTGATGTGGACTATTTCAAAGCGGTAAACGATCAATACCTTCATCCGGCGGGAGACCAAGTTTTGGTGGAGTTGGGAAAACACCTCTCGTTGCAACTTCGTGGCGGGGATTCTTTAGGAAGGATGGGGGGAGAAGAATTTTGGATTCTGGCCCCAAATACGGATACCAAAGGTGCTCGGTTCCTTGCCCAAAGGCTTTGCGAATCGGTTAGCAAAAAACCATTTGCCATTGGCGAGATGCTTATTTCCATTACGATCAGCGTGGGGGTTTCGGTGCTTCAACCCGACCTCCAAGTAGACTCAAGTCAGCTGTACCATCAAGCCGCCTTGGCCCTCCGTTGCGCAAAGCAGAATGGTCGAAATTGTATAAAGGTTCACGATTAGGTTGTGGGTTAAAGGGCACTTAGGACCAGGTCTCCCAGGTTTTTCCCGGCTGTATTTGACGCTTTTGCCAACCGAAACAGGTCTCGAACCAACCCGGGAGAGCGCAATACATCGCGGATTAGTCGCCCTAAGGCTAACTTCCCTTTGGTATCGACCCAATGAATTGCCTGAACCGGCAATGCGTCTTTAGGGCCATCCGACACCGTGCGAAGAATCCCAAATGGAATTTCGGAACACTTCATAGTTTGTGAAAAATAGGAACTTTCCATGTCCACCAAATCACACCCGGTGGTTTGGTAACATTTGGCTTTGTCGGATGGGTGGGAGAAAAGGCCCGTGAAATGAAAGGAAGCCGCCGAGGGTGCCAGACCCATTGGGGGGACCAATATCGGGGTATGAGGTGGGTTTCGCACTTGAATGACTTCAAAAGCCATGCCGGCATTGGATTGTGGAGAAAGTCCTCCCGAAAAACCTGCCAAGAGAGCAAAATCCGGCTTAAAAGCCAATTCTTGTAAATGCCAAGTTAAATGGCGATCAAATGCCTCCCCTGGACCGAATACACACATTTGCCATTCCCAACCAGATCGTTGAACGGTGGTTGGAAAACAAAACCGGGGTGAGGGCAAAGGCACCCCATCCCGGTTGGAAAGCACTCGAATAACCGCGGCGGCCTCCACCTCCAAAGCAAAGGCAACCAATCCTCGTTTTGTGGACGAGTTATGGCCTACCTTCGTCACTAGCTGAGTTGCCAAAGGAGCATTTTAAGGCTGTCTCCAAGTTTACCATTAACACCAAGAGCCGCGGAAATTTCGTACCCGCAATGCATAAGGCAGTTTTCACAACGGGGATCTTTTCCATAACCGAACTTATCCCAATCCGTATTTTTGATCAGGTCGGAATACGAGTTGTGGTGCGTGTCTGTGATAAGGTAACAAGGCCCCTTCCAACCTTTCACATTGCGGGTTGGATTGGCATAGGCGGCACAGGTTAGTTCCCTTTTGCCGGCAAGAAAATCCAGATAGATGGGCGAACTCATCATTCGGTATTTGGCGAAGAGTTTTTGAGCCTCCGAAAATTTGGCCCGAATATCTGCCCGGGTCATAAACAATTCCTCGGCACCGTCAGGGTTGGTGTCGTGAACCGCTTGATAACCATAGGCGGGGCTGACCATGAAACCATCCACCCCAAGTTTGGTCAGGAAACCAAAAAGGGCATCAATCTCATTGATGTCAGTTTCCTTGTAAATGGTGGTGTTGGTGCAAACAAGGAAACCTGCCGCTTTGGCCGCCTTAATTCCTTCGACCGCTTGATCGAACACGCCTTCTTTTTCGACCGCTTTGTCGTGGCTATCTTTTAAGCCATCTAGGTGGACATTGAAAAAAAAGCGGGAAGTTGGCGTGAATTCGGCCAGTTTTTTCTGCATGAAAACGCCATTGGTACACAAGTAAATGTGTTTTTTGCGATTTAGGATTCCCTTCACCAGCTTGCCGATTTCAGGATAGATAAGGGGTTCACCCCCGCAAATGGAAACAATTGGTGCCCCGGCTTCGTCCACGCTTGCCAAGCACTCCTCAACAGTTAGTTTTTCTTTGATCGTCTTTGAGTATTCGCGAATGCGTCCACAACCCGTACAGGTCAGATTGCAGGCATGAAGAGGTTCAAGCATTAACACAAGTGGGAATTTTTTTTCGCGCTTGATTGTTTTGCCGGCCATGTAGCCGATCATACTTGTCGTCAAAGATAAAGGAAAACGCAAGAAAACCATCCTTCTTTTGGGCAGGGAACAGATGTTCCTTACCGAATCAATAAAGTTCTAGGCGCACCAAATCCAAAGTAGATCAAGGGTAATTATTTCCCCAATCAGCAGGATCACCCGATCTTAAACGGAAAGGATCCAAGTAACCATGGCTGCCAAAACCGGGAGCCACAGGGCAACCGGATTCCAAAGCGTGCCGGGCTATGGCCATGAGGGGGAAATAGAGTCGGTAATAGTGGTATCTTAAATAGAAAACTTTGGGGAAACCAGTCCCGGTGAATTGAGGTTCGGGCCAACCGCCCTCGGCGTCTTGGTGGCGAATTAACCAATCAATACCCCGGTTGATAGGATCATGAAAACTGGTGCCTTTTTGTTGAGCCGCCTGTAATCCCAAGATGGCCCATGCGGTTTGCGAGGGACTGGATTCACCCAAGCCAACAGAGCTTGGATCGTCATAGGTGGAGCAGTTTTCCCCCCACGAACCATCAGCCTTTTGCACCCTTACCAACCAATCGGCACCTCTTTTTACCATGGGATCATCGGCCTGAATGCCGATTTTTTCGAGCCCGACAAGGACTTGCCATGTGCCGTAGATATGGTTTACTCCCCACCGTCCATACCAGGAACCATCAGGGAATTGGTTTTTGGCGAGAAATTCCAACGCCCTAACCGAGGCGGGATGGGATTTGGTAAAACCAAATTCGGCAAGTGCTTCAAGGATTCGGGCGGTAATGTCGGCACAACTTGGGTCGAGCATTGCGTTGTGATCCGCAAAGGGAACTTTGGTAAGGATCTCCCGGTTAATGTCTTTGTCAAAAGCCGCCCAACCACCGTCGGAATTTTGCATCGCCAAAAGCCACCGAATGCCCCTTTTACATGCGGATTTTCCTTCAGGGGAAAGGTGGCCCTTGGTGCGAGCTAGGGCCATTAACACCATGGCGGTATCATCGGTGTCCGGGTAGAAATCGTTGTGGTACTCGAAAAACCATCCTCCAGGTTCCACCCCTTCCACATTTTCGGCCCAGTCTCCTTTATGACGAACCTCTTTGGACAAAAGCCATTGGGTGGCCCTTTGGATCTCTGGCTTTGCCACCGTTTGCCCACACAGGGCAAGGGCATTAAGGGCAAGGGCGGTATCCCAGACAGGAGAAAGACAGGGTTGCAATCTCAAATGGCCATTACTAACCAATTGGAGGTCCTCAATTTGCTTGAGGGCCCAAATCAATTCCGGATCACTGTCCGTAACGCCAAGTGCTTTGAGGGCAACCACGGTATAAATCATGGGAGGAAATATCGCCCCCAACCCGTCACTGTTTTCAAATCGCTCGCGCATCCAAGCGGCGGCATGGTCAATGGCTGTGGTTCGAATTCCACCCAAACAGGGTTCGATGGCTTTGAAACAGCCGTCCACCACCAAAAAGAAATTGCGCCAAGTGTAGTTCTTTTTGTCCCAAGCCGCAGGCGGCGTAATTTCCAGAGGGTTCCCGGTAAATAACTCCTGAATTCCCTGATCGGGAGCCAATTTTCGGACCGGTTTTAGGGCGGACATGATGGAAAGCGGGACAATGATGGTTCGCGTCCATGCCGACATCGCGCTTAAGTTGATGTAAAACCATTTGGGTAATAACAGGATTTCTGGGGGCACGGTGGGAATGGATTGATAATCCAGTTGGCCTAAAAGCGCGAGGTAAAACTTGGTGAAACTGTTACAAGAAGTTACCCCGCCAAGGGCCAAGCAGCGAAGCCTTGCCATTTCCATTCGGGGATCGGTTGCCGCGAAACCTGTGATTTTCAGGGCGAAGTATGCTTTTATGCTGCCCGAAATTTCACTGGGGCCACCCGGAAATTGTGCCCAACCGCCTTCGGAGTTTTGGTGCTCCAATAGGTATTTTGCGGCAGCCAAACATTTCGGGTCATTTTCTCGGCCCAAAAAGGCCATGAGCAAGATAAATTCGGATTCTAGAATGCAGTCGCCTTCGAGTTCGGCGACCCAATGTCCATCCGGTTTTTGAAGAGAGCATAAATGCCGGGCGGCTTTTTCCTGACAACAGCCAACGATTTTACTTCGGGAAACCTGCTCCCCGGAGTGTACCTGAGAAAGCATTTCATCCATTAAAGCCAAATCATCCAATCGATCGGCGGGCACGGATTCCCTTCCTCTTGCCAATGTGGTTCCAATGGACCCATGTTGGTGAAGAAAGCCGATTGTCGCAAGGTGAGTTTGTTAAAGCTGGGATGAGTTTTTTGGTCAATGTTAAAGCGGGGAACTTCGGTAGTATTTGAGGCTAAAGGATTCCTTGCTTGCCCCACCAGGAAACGGCATCCTGAAGGGTTTCTTTCAAAGGGCGAGGTGTAATCCCCAATTCCTGAAATGTGTTGGAGGAGTCAAAGTGCATGGTCCTTCTGGTCAAAAGAACACCGGTAATGCTTGCTTGGGGTTCGGATTTGGTAAGGGTGTTGGCAATGATTTCGCTTATACAGGCCACCACCAAAGCAAGGGCATAAGGGACTTTCCACTTGGGTTTGGGTATCCCAGTGATCTCTGAAAGGAGTTGAAAAAGCCCAAGAATTTCGGTGTTATGAGCCCCCAAAATGTAGCGCCTGCCGGGTTTGCCCCGATCCATGGTAAGCCTCATTGCCAAGGCCATATCGCGAACATCCATAAAATTGAGTGTGGCATCTAAGTATTCCCGCCTTTTCCCTCGGCAAAAATCCACAATAAGGCGACTCGGAGGGCTAAGCTGGATATCACCTGGTCCGACTGGCAGAGTTGGGTTAACTACAAAAACTGGGTGGCCTTGGCTGGCCAGGTAGAAAGCGTGGCGCTCCGCAAGATACTTTGAACGGCAATACGGACCGATTACATCCGCCATGGAAACCAGCTGATTTTCTCGAATCGGGACTTTTTGCCGACTCAAGGTAAGGATGCTCTCGGTACTACAGTGAAGGATTTTGGGTATTTTTTGCTTACAGGCCGTATCAAGGACCACCCGAGCGCCCTGATGGTTGATTCGTTCAAAGTCTCCCTTGGCGAGGGTCCAGAGTCGTGGATTTGCGGCTAGGTGGTACAGCTCTTGGGCACCTTGAAGCGTTTTGTTGACCAGAGGCTTGTCAAGAATGCTTCCCGAAACCCAATCAACATGGGCTGCGAGGTCACAAGGGGGAGGCACCAAATCCAAAATGCGTACGGACCGACCATGGTCAAGCAGGTTTCGGACTAAGTTTGCCCCGATAAAACCTGAGCCCCCGGTAACCACGGCGAGGGTTGTCATGGATAGGTTTCCCCTTTGGAAGCACAGAGGCGATACAGGTCCAATTGGGGCTGCCGGGTAATCCGAGCAAAAAAGGAACGGACCTGACAAGCAACCTGTTTCATCAAATATCCAGGCCGTCTACCATACCGCTTGGCCCCCAGAACATCAAAGCCAAACAGTCGATGGGGATGTGCCAATTCAGCTCCAAAATCCTCACGAACCGGGTCTAGGGGAACACCCAATTCTCTCCAAATCACTGTGTCCGGCATAAAGCCACGATGGCAAATCAGCCGCTCCCCCTCGAATGTTTTGGGCCCCAAAGGCCCCATGCAATGAAGCCGAAAACCGGCCTCCTCCCCCAGCCATTCCACCTGTTGAATGGGCATTCCAGGGAAAAACTCGACATGATTTTCCCCGCGTGAGGCCAAGGTGTTGGCTTCCGCCGCCAATAGGTCTCTTTCCCGATAAGGATCATTGGGCACTCTTAGAATGGGCAATGCCGAAGGCTTGTGAGAGATCCAAGTGATCCAGGTAGCCGGATTTTCCCTAGCCAAAATGGCTAGGCGACTTACCGTTGCGGCGGCCATCAATCCATTCCCAATAACAATGGTGGTTTTTCCTGCAAAATAGGTTTTGGATTCCCCAAGAATATCCTCGAGGCCATAAACGATTCGGCTTCGACAACCAATCTCCCCCGGGGCTGGCAGTCCTGACGGACCAAACCATTTGGGATTGCCATAGGTACCGGTGCAATCGGCGACAAAATCGGTCGCTTCTAATTTTTCTTTGCCATCCGCAAGGCGAGTTAAAAGAAGGAATTCTTTAGAAGTTTCTTGGGTAATTGGTCCCGGTCCGGCTGGGAAAAGAGTATTTTGATTTCCAATCCTCAAAACCGAAATCCCAGTTTCGAGGGTGCCCTTTAACAAGGGCGAAGCCAAAAGAGGTTCAAGATAATCCAGAGCAAGTTGCCTGCCGGTTATTATCGTTTCCAGAGGCCGGTTGGCTTGTTCCAAGCGGAGCCTTTTCAGCAATTCCCTTCCTAGCAAGGTTGTGTTTTCTTGCCATGGAGTATAGCAGCGAACATGGCCCCATCGAACAAGATTTTCGCAGGCTTTGGCCTTTTCAAGGATGCGAACTTTGAAACCCAAAACAGCTCCATAAAGGGCTGTTTCCACCCCGGTTGGGCCGGAACCCAACACACAAAGGGTTGCCCCTTTTCCCAGATTCGTGAGTTTTTCAAATTTTTCGGGAAGAAACCAATCCATGGTCAAGTTACCCCCTTAACAACAAAAGGTCATCCATTAGCCCTCGGGCCATAAGATTTCCCCTTTGCCCAGTCCAAGCAGGTCCCCGTTACACAATAACCATTTTGATTTGGAGCCGTTTACTCCCCTTGCAAGAGAACTCTTAGAGAGGTCCTGTCCCAATCCCTTGAGGTGATTTGCCAAAAGGAAAATCCATTCCGGTTGAGTGGCTATTGCCTGCGAAAAAGTAGGTAACAGGGAATCTGGCTTGCGGCCACAAAGGATGGAACCCCTCCGCATCCCCGCTCCGGGTCGCATTCCACATCCACCCCAAAACGCCATGGTCCCGGCTATCATCCCAGCGCCGACATGGTCGCCCCCCTTTCCCAAAACCGAAATTACTCCTCGCCGCATGAGTGAACCCACTTCATTTCCGGCGTTTTTCCCAACCAAAATCGTGCCACCCCTCATCCCGGTTCGGGAACCAATGTACCCTCCACCCAATTGATTTCCCGCATTTCCCTGAATGTTAAGAACCCCACCACGCATTTCCGCTCCGGCCCAATCTCCGGCATCTCCATCGATTTGAATCAAGCCACCTTTCATCATGGCACCAAGGTGCATTCCCGCCGGACCCCTCACCCGCAAAATCCCCGAGGTCATCCCTTCACCGAGCCTACGCACCCTAGACCAATCGCCCTCCAAACAAATAATGCTCTTAGAAGGATCGCCAAAAATGCGGCCAACCTCGCCAAGGGGTATCGTGCGGTTTCCTCGCCAAATCAAGATATTTTCAAGATCTGCAAGGGTTTTATCAAGGAACAGGTCGGGGCGTATCCCTCCCGCCTCAAGTGGTACGGAATCCCCATATTCCAATCGAATGGTAAGCATGGGTTATGCTTTATCCATTAGGGTTTTAAGGTGAATGTGGTGAGCGCCCAACTTGCCACCATAATTTCCCGCGGTGATTCGGGTGAGCGGAAAATGTGATGCGGTATGAAGGGCACGGCGCATACCTTCCTCGACAGGTTCACGCGAAAGCCCGTCCATCACCAGTTCATAAACGCAGTTTTCACCGGG
>SIAL01000276.1 GCA_009691815.1 Gemmataceae bacterium
TTTGGCCGCATTCGCAAAGGCCGTGGCCTTTGGATTGGCTTCTTTTTTACTCTTAAAAGGGGCGGGTTGACCGGAAGCCAAGCGAACCACCGGCTGGGTAGACCAGGCAATTGGTCCGGGCCGAAACACGATCCGATAAAGAGCAAAAAGGGTCGCCAAAAACACCAAGCCCGCCAAGGCGATGGCCAATCCCCGCCCTTGGGAGTGTCCTAGCCCAACTCCTTTTGGGGAAGTCATGCCCTCAGGACTAATTGGCGAAGCGGGAATCACGGGATCCTCAAGATAAATGTCATTCGGGCAGAGGCTTTCCCTTGGTTTCGGGCAGGAAGTAAACCGCTACCAGACCCACCAAAAATACCAAGCTCATGGTACAGCAGGCGTCTCGAAACGCATCCAGTTCGGACCCACCCCGACTTTTGGCCCCCGCCGCCAACGATTGTTGGAGCATTCCCAAAGTGAACGGTCCGCTGGCGGCAATGAATCGACCTACATTGTAACAGAAACTGGTGCCTGTGCTTCGGAGCCTAAGCGGAAACAGTTCGGGAAGGTAGATGGCAAAGCCGCCAAAAAGTCCCAGCTGAAAGAAACCCATGAGGGCGGTCATCCACAAATCGGACATACTTTGGAAATAACGAAAATAGGTGAAGGTCATCAAAAATGCGGCGACAAAACCGATCGCAAAGGCGCCACGGCGACCAATCCTTTGGGCGACCCAGGCAAAAGCCAATATGCCAAAGAAGGCACCCAAGTTTTGAATGATCGAGTTGATTCCGATCCAATAGCCCTTTTGACTGGCAATTTGGGCCTCGGAAAGCCCCTGTCCCTTGAGGGATTTGGTGATCACATCCCCGACAAGTTCGGGGCTGAAAAAACCGATTCCCCAAAGGCCAACCACACCGGCGATACAAAGCACCATTCCCCAAAGGGCATTGGTACGCCACCGGACATCTCCGAAAAGCTCGAAATAGGAGCCAAATTTATCCCCGGTTTCCTTGGCGGCGGCCTTGGCGGCCACCCACTTCTCCGGTTCCTTGAGTTGAAGCTGAAGGAAAACACAAAGGAAAGCCGGGATCGCCCCAATTAGGAACATGTATTTCCAAGAGGTTCCGGGAGCAATGGTGCCCTGTGAGGTGAGGTAAGCCATCAGCATACTAATGAGGCCGGCGGAAATGTTCCCCACCGCCGAAAGCGCTTGCAATAGGCCCAACGCCCCCGGTCGATTGGTGGCGGGCAGGCTGTCCGCAATGAGTGCCACGGCCAAACCGAACACACCACCGACCCCAAGACCGGTGAGAAAGCGGTAGGCGGCGAAATCCAACCACCCGACGGAAAACGCCGAAAGTCCCGTGCAAAGGCTGTAAATCAACACGGTGATGGTAAGGGTTTTTGCGCGGCCAATTCGGTCGCCGACAGAGCCAAAGATCAAGCCACCGGTGGCCCAACCCGCCACGAAAATGGTGGTGGCATACCCTCCATAAAGCTTGACTGTGGAAGGATCGGCCCCGGGAATGAGCGATTTCAAGGCATCATTTCGGGCCAAGATAAAAAGTTGTTGATCCAGACAATCAAACAACCACGCCAGGGATGCCATGGCAAAAACAAACCATTGATAGCTGTTTAGGTCACGCAAACTCGGTTTGTTTGGTACCGCGGGGGGGAATGACATGGAGGTTTCCGGTGGAGGGGATAATGCGGAAAAAGGGCGAAGCCTGTCCTTTGTCTTACCAATCCGGCCAAAGTCTTACCAAAAAGTCTTGCAAATCAGGCCAAAAGGATGGCACATGATTGAAGAGTTTGGGGAATGGGGTAGACTGTTCTTTTGGTTTTGAGGACGCAAAAATGGCGTCGATAGAGAGATTTCGGGTTGGGTTTTTGGGTGCTGGCCGCATGGCTACCGCCTTGGCTCATGGTTGGAAACAGGCCGGGTTGGTGAAAGCGGGCGATTGCATTGCCTGTGACCCACTGGCACCTGCCCGGGAACAGTTTACCCAAGCCACTGGTTTTGAAGCCATAACCGATGCTAATCAGGTTATTCAAGCCTCAGATATCGTGGTTTTGGCGGTCAAGCCGCAATCGCTCCGCGATTTGGTCGAGATGGTGGGAAGCCAACTTGGCCCCAAAAAATTGATCCTTTCCATCCTTGCCGGGGTTACCCTTGACAAACTGCAAAAAGCGATAGGCCATGGCAGGGTCGTTCGCGTCATGCCAAACACCCCCTGTATGGTGGGGGAATCCGCGACCGCGTATGCCACTGGTCCGGGTACCACTGTTGAAGATGGCCAAATCGTTGCCAAGCTTTTCAACGCTGTGGGTAGGTCGTTTTTGCTGCCTGAAAACCTGATGGACGGAGTTACCGGCCTTTCGGGGTCTGGCCCCGCCTATGGGTTTGTCATGATCGAGGCCCTTGCCGATGGGGGCGTTAAAGTTGGCCTTCCTAGGGATGTGGCGACGGTTTTGGCCGCCCAAAGTTTATTGGGTGCCGCCAAGATGGTCCTTGAAACGGGCCGCCACCCCGGCCAACTCAAGGACGATGTCGCCAGTCCGGGCGGAACCACCATTCAGGGTCTTTTTGAACTCGAGCAAGCAGGGATCCGCGGCGCGCTGATCCGGGCGGTTGATGCCGCCGCAAAGCGCTCGGCGGAATTGGGCAAGCATTAGGCTTTCCCCAACCCATCTTAAAATTCAACCGGAATTTGTTAAATGTCCACCAAGCCTCATGATTCGATCCTGATACTCGATTTTGGCTCGCAATACGCCCAGCTCATCGCAAGGCGTGTACGGGAGCTCAAGGTTTTCTGCCGACTGGTTCGCCACGACCTTACGGCGGCGCGAATCAAAGAGTTGGCCCCAACGGGGATAATCCTCAGCGGAGGCCCGGCAAGTGTCTACGAGAAGGGCGCGCCCAAGTGCGACCCCGCCATTTTCGAATTAGGGATTCCGATTTTGGGGATCTGCTATGGGATGCAATTGGCCTGTCAAATTCTCGGAGCCAAGGTCATCTCCGCTCCCCACCGGGAATTTGGCCGCGCCGAGCTTACTATTGAACATTCCACAGGCCTGTTTGATGGCGTGACCAAACAGTCCACCGTGTGGATGAGTCATGGTGATCAGGTCCAGGCGGCGCCTGAAGAGTGGGAGGTTCTCGGTTCGACCGCGACTTGTCCCATGGCCGCGGCAAAACACCGTCACAGAAAGGTTTACACGCTTCAATTTCATCCGGAAGTGGTCCACACCGAATTTGGCCGAAACCTTTTGGGCAATTTCCTCTTTGGTGTTTGCAATGCTCCCGCCAATTGGGACATGGGCGATTTTGTCCGCCAAGTTTCCGGGGGAATCCTCGATCGTGTCGGCACCGACAAGGTGATCTGCGGCCTTTCGGGAGGCGTGGATTCTTCGGTTTGCGCGGCCCTTTTGGCCAAGGCGATTGGCTCCCAGACGGTTTGCATTTTTGTCGACAATGGCTTGCTTCGCAGGGGCGAAGCGGAAGAAGTCGAGAGGGTATTTCGAGCCCATTCGAACGCGGATTTTCGCATGGTGGACGCCTCCAAACGATTTCTGGACGCCCTGAAGGGGGTGGAAGACCCCCAAGTAAAGAGAAAATTGATCGGCCATGTCTTTATTGATGCTTTTCGGGAAGCGGCCAAAGGAATCGCCAATGCCAAGTTTCTTGCGCAGGGAACCCTTTATCCCGATGTGATCGAATCCGGCGGGGCGACCGACGGTCCCGCGGCAACGATCAAAACCCACCACAATGTCGGGGGCCTTCCCGAGGAATTGGGTTTTGAATTGATTGAACCCTTGCGAGACCTTTTTAAGGATGAGGTTCGCCGATTGGGCGAAGTTTTACAACTTCCCGATGAGGTAGTATGGAGACACCCGTTCCCTGGGCCCGGCCTTGCCGTGAGGTGTTTAGGCGAGGTCACCGAAGAACGGTTAGAAATCCTGCGCAAAGCAGATGTTATTTTCCTTGAAGAGTTGCGAGCCGCGGGACTTTATCGCCAAACCTCACAGGCTTTTGCGGTGCTTTTGCCGGTACGAACCGTGGGAGTGATGGGGGATGATCGCACCTACGATCAGGTGATTGCCCTTAGGTGTGTGCAAACGGATGACTTCATGACGGCGGATTGGTCCAGACTCCCCCATGAGCTATTGGCCAAAGTTTCCACCCGAATTATTAACGAGGTTCGGGGCGTGAATCGGGTCACCTATGACATATCGAGCAAACCCCCCGCCACGATTGAGTGGGAATAGGGATCACCCGGGGTTATAAAAGCGTGGCTAATAAGTGGCGGGCTTAATAAAAGGCTTGCGCGTTAATTGGCTTGCCCAATAAGTGGCATGCCCAATAATTGGCTTGCTCAGGGCCAAAGGGTCGATTAGTCGTACGCGTTCACGGAATTTTAGGAATTTTTAAGTTAGCCGAACGACCCAGCTCAGTGGCCCGCCGCTCTGGGCGGGTCCACTGCAGCACCTGGTTCGGCGTGCCTTTGGAGCCTACTCGGCCCCGGATGCGACGCCCATCAGTCGGAGCGTCTTCTCGTCCCGCACGCCCCGGAAGAACTTGTCGAGTACCCGCTCTAACACCGAACCGGCCGGCGACACGGCGGCGAACAGCGTCGCACATGACCGGAGCTTCATGTCGTCGGGGGAGCCGAAAACCTCGGCCGCCGACCGCCCCTCGACGCCGACTGCCGCTTCGCAGCACTCCACGAGTCGCAGCCCGAGGACGGGGTGACGCAGATACGCCTCGGCCTCCGCGACGCTCTTGATCGCGTACCGCGCGGAGGTTGAGCTGAACCCCAGCCCGTCGTACTGCGGGAAGATGTACCACATCCAGTGCGACCGCTTGCGACCGCTCCGGACCTCCGACAGAGCCCGTTCGTAGTCGTCCTCCTGCGCCTCCACGAACCGCGTCAGGTCGTGCGGGTCGGCCGCGCCGCCGTGGTTGTGTACGTCCGTCATGGATACGCCTTCCGCAGCTCGGGAATTCCCCGCCGAAC